>NZ_JAMYMP010000032.1:0-64879 GCF_040318615.1 Mesorhizobium sp. M1078 | reverse complement strand
TGCCAGTCTCTCGTCAAACCATCGCCGGTCCTCCCGGCGAAGGAGAAAACTGTCACCCATGCTATCGGTCCATTCTGTTACCTATCTATCCGGTTCGGACACCTGCCGGCCATCTCCCCCTCAAGGGGGGAGATCAGCAGCTTCGGCGCCGTAACTTTCTTTCAATTTCGACAATTGGCGAAAGCCACAGTGACAGCCAATCTCCCCCCTTGAGGGGGAGATGTCCGGCAGGACAGAGGGGGGCGCGAAGGATCGCGACCTCTCAGTCGAAATTTTAAAACAAGCTTCTCACAACAACCCCGAATCGCGCGCCGCCGCCGTCGCCTCGCCGCGCGACACCGCATCCAGCTTGCCCAGCACCGCCGAGACATGGTGATCGACCGTCTTTGGCGAAATCGTCAATTGCTCGGCGATCCGCTTGTTGGAGAGGCCGCGTTCGATCAGCTGCAGCACCTGCATCTGGCGCAAGGTGAGGCCGGCGAGGTTGGCGCGCGTCGAGCGGCGCGGGCCGCGGGCGATGCCGCCAACGCCGTTCTTGCGCATGATATCGCGCAGGCGCTGGGCTGCCGGCCTTGCCCCCAGGCCGTCGAAAATATCCAATGCCAGCCGCTGCCCCTCGTCGTCGCCGAGGATGAGCGCCAGTCCGCGCTCGTATGGCGCATTCAATTCGGCCCAGAGTGCAGAAGCCGAACGCCAGTCGCCGGTTAGAAGCAGCCGGTATGGTGTCGCCATGTCGGCGGTGTCGCCGGCCGGCATATCGGGAGAGAGCAATGTTCGCCACAGCGCCAGCTCCCCGACATGGGCACGCGAGCGCACCGGCGTTTCGGCGCGGGTGATCAGCGCCAGCGCCTCTTGCCTGTCGGCCAGGCCCAGCCATGCCTGCTCCGCTATCAAGGCCGCATAGGAGCTCAGCATCTGCAGGTCGCCGCCGCTTCCGACCAGGCGCGCCATTTCGGCGAACAGCGGCTCGGCCGAGGGATCGCCGCGCCTCAGGCGCAGTTTCGCCAGTGCCAGCAGCGCCGGAAACCGGCCCACGGTGGTTGTCCGCTCATTGTCGATGACATCGCTTGCCGTCGCGGCGGCCTCATCCCATTGGCCCTGACGCAGTTGCACATCGGCCAGCATGCCCCTGAGATAGTCGCGCCAGGTGCCGAGGTCGTTTTCGGTGCAATAGTGGATGCCGCTCTCCAGCACCGGACGCGCCACGTCGTAGCTCATCTGGGTGATCTCGAAACAGGCGCGGTTGGTGAAGGCGCGCGCGGCATGTTCCTGGAAATTGCCTTGGAGCGCAATCTCAAGGCTTTGGTCGAGGCGCAGGCGTCCGGCATCCGGATTGAGCCACTGCTCGACGCAGCCGACATTGTTGAGAGCATGCGAGGCGATGTCGGGACGGTTCATGCGCGCAGCCAGCGCCGCTGCCTTCTCGCCATAGAACAGCGTGTCCTCCACCCTCTCCGAAAGCATCGCCAGATGCGAAAGGTTCGAATAGGCCATGGCGAGTTCGGGACCGGCGGGAGCCGCTTCCAACATAGCCACAGCCTCGGCGCCGAAGGCGGCCGCCGCCTCGCGGTCATCGCCCATTTCGCTCAGCCGGGAGAGCCATCTCAGGCTGTCGCCCTCCTTCAGCCTGTTGCCGTCTGCCTGATGCAACCGGCGCGCCTGTCCCTGCGCTGCAAGCGCATCATCGATCTTGCCGATGAGATGGCACTCGAAGGCATGACTTTCGTAGAGCGCGGCGCGCTCGATCACCGGCAGGCTGTCGGCCTGCTGCAGGGCGATCTCGTAATAGCCGGCGGCATCGCGATGGGCGCCGACGCGCGACGCCTCGCGCGCGGCGATTGGCGCAAGTTCGCGCACCGCCGCCAGATTATGCGCCTCGACCGCATGATGCACCAGGCGGCCTGTGGAGACGTCGCCATTTTCGAGCAGTGCCGCCAGCGCACGCTGGTTGAATTGCCGCCTGTGCGACGTCGTCAGCATCATCTCGATGGCGCGCCGCGCGATGTCGTGCCGGAAGGCGTAGCCGTCGCCCAGATCGTCGAGCAGGCCGTTGGCGACACACTCGGCCAGCTGGCCGGCGCTGGCGACGCCGCACAGGCCCTGCAGAGCCCAGACGTCGGCGCGGCGCGGAAACACCGACACCGCGTCGAGCATTGCGCGGGCGCCTGGCGACAGCCGTTCAGCCCGCGCCAACACGGCGTCGCGCACGCTTGCCGGCAGCGCCGTTTCGTTTTCCGCCGACAGCAATTCGGTGACGAAGAAGGCATTGCCGGCGGTCGCCCGGTAGATGGCGTCGCCGTCGCGTCCGGCCGCATCGGCGAGCGACAGCACGGCCGCCTCGCTGAGCAGCGGCACGTCCATGCGCGCCACGCTGCCGGTCGGGATTTCGCCAAGGGCGCGGCGCACGCGCATCTGTCCTTCGCTGCGGTCGGTGCGCGCCGTGAGCAACAGCAGGATGTGGGTGTTGGTGATACGCCGGCCGAGGAAGCGCACGAAATCGAGCGTCGCATCGTCGGCCCAGTGCAGGTCTTCGATCACCAGCAGGCTCGGTCCCTTGGCCGCAAAGGCGTCGAGCGCATCGGAAAACAGCGGCAGTCTCTGCCCATGCCGGGCGTCGATTGCGCGCGGCAGCGCCCATTGCGCCTCACGGGCCAGATCGTAGAGCGGCCCCAGCGGATCTGGGATCGACAGGTCCTCGCAAGCGCTGCGCAACATTGCCGCGCTTTGCCCGACACGGGCCGCGAATGCCTCAACAAGCGCCGTCTTGCCGGCGCCGGCCTCCCCGGCCAGCACGGCGATGCGGCCATGGCCGCGTATTGCATCGCCAAGCAGTGTCTCCAACTGCTGCAGCTGCATCTGCCGTTCCAGAAGCATCATTGTCATCGTCTCACAGGATCGGAGTTTTCCCACCATGGCGGGCCGCTCACGATTAGCCCGTGAAGAAAGCGCCGCAATGTGACTTTGCACACATTGCCGTGCCTCTTTCCACAAAGAACGACGCCAATATAGGGAATCGTCCCGCCAAATATGGGGAATCGTTCCGATGCGCGGGCCGGGCCGGCGTGGTCAACGTCCAGCAGCGCTCCGATCGAGCGTGAACCAATGGAAAAGGAAACCTTCCATGCCTCGCTACCTGATTGAACGCACATTTCCGGACGGCCTCAACATTCCGATGACCGACATCGGCGCCAGCGCGGTGGGCGGCGTCGTCATGCGCAATGCCGAAAAGGGCGTCACCTGGATCCAGTCCTTCGTCACGCCCGACAAGAAGCACAGCTTCTGCATCTACGACGCGCCGACGCCCGAAGCGATCCGCAGCACCGCTCAGAAAAACTCGCTGCCGGTCGACAAGATCACGGAGGTGCGGGTTCTTGACCCTTACTTTTACCTCTGATCCTGCGTTCGGTCGCCACGATGATGAGCATCAAACTGTCCTTCGCGGCCATGGCGAACTGCCTGATGGCCTGCCGCTCGGTGGAATCGGGCCTGTCCTGGGAAAGACCGGCCGGCCAACCTCCGTGCTCGGCCGTCTATGGCGGTTCGCGTCGAAGCTGCCTGCGTATCTGTCTGAAAGGCGGCGCCTGCCGCCGGAAGGCGACTATCTGAGGCGCGACATCGGGCTCTCGGAGCGAGAGATCCCGCATGAGTATTGGCAATACTATTTTTGGGATCGTTGATTTTGCACGGTTTTTAAGGGCTGCGGCCAAAGCCCGGCAACGGAAGCCGCATCGCATGAACCGGGACGGACAAACCAAATCCTAAACCAACGCCGCAGCGTTTCGGGCAGCCTGATCGGCCGCCGTCGCCTTAAGCGTCAACAAACGGACGGAAGACCATGACCATAACTCTTTGGACGACACGCTTCGCGGCTTTCGCCGCCATCTCGATCGCGGCGGGTGCGGCCGCCCAGGCGCACGACGCCAATCCGCTGGCCGAAAAGGTGCGCGCCGCCAACAGCCGCTTCGAAAATGTGGCAGCCGCCACTGCCGAAGGCTATGCCCCCATCCCTTGCGCCAGCGGCATCACCGGCGGCGCCATGGGCATCCACTATGTCAACGGCGCCTATCTCAAGGACGATGCCGTCGATGTCGCCAAGCCCGAAGCGGTGATGTACGAGCCGACGGCCGACGGCAGCCTGAAGCTGATAGCGGTCGAATACATCACCTCGAAGGGCCCGGCCTCGCTCGAAGGCCAGCTGTTCAACTTCAACAGCGCCCCCAATCGCTACGGCCTCGGCCCGTTCTACGAACTGCACGTCTGGGCATGGAAACAGAACCCGACGGGCGCCTTTGCCGACATGAACCCGAACGTGTCGTGCGACGCCATGAAGGGGATGTAACGCCTCACATGTGACACCTCGGGCACCGGACATCCGGTGCCTGGCCATCCCCCTTGGCGGGGGAGGGGCGAGCGAAACGCCGACCGGCTCCCCAGTCTTCCCCGGCGTTCGCTCGCCTTTTATTATGCCTCGGCATACGATGACGCACCTTGCACACGCGGCCGTCCTTGGCCCCTCGGCGCACCCGCACCTGCCCACCCTTTCTTAAGGTGTTTCGGATACATCGAAAGCTTGGAAACAGGCGGAAAACGGAGAGACATCGGGGTGCGCTTTTCCGCGGCGACGACGGCCGGGCGGTTCTTGCCGCAGCGCTTGGCGTTGCGCATGGGGCCGCTGCTTGGCCGGATCGATGCGGTGCTGTTCACCGCCGACGAGCGCGGCGAAGCCGGGCGCATGTCGCTGATCGCCTTTGCCATCCGCATCGTCAGCGCCGTCATCGCCTTCATCAGCCAGGTGCTGATGGCGCGCTGGATGGGCTCGTTCGAATACGGAATCTTCGTCCTCGTCTGGGTGACGATGGTCATCGTCGGCAACCTCGCCTGCCTCGGCTTCCACACTTCGGTGATCCGCTTCATCCCCGAATACCGCGAACGCAACATGCTCGCCGAACTGCGCGGCATCGTGGTCGCCAGCCGCCTGTTCGTGCTGATTGCCTCGACCGCGATCGCCGGGCTTGGCGCACTGGGCGTCTGGCTGTGCGCGAACTGGATCGAGAGCTACTATGTAATGCCCTTCATCCTCGGCCTGTTCTGCCTGCCGATGATCGCCATGGGCGATCTGCTGCAAGGCCAGTCACGCGCCAATTCCTGGGCGTTGTTTGCGTTGTCGCCGACCTATCTGGTGCGGCCGGTGCTGATCCTGGCGCTGATGGCGCTGATGCTGGCAATGGGCTATGCGCCCGACGCCAGGACAGCGATCTTCGCCTCGATCGCCGCCACCTACGCCACCACGCTCGGCCAGCTCATCGGCGTGACCACGCGCATGGGCAGGAATATCCCGTCCGGGCCGATGAAGGTGCATTTCGCCGAGTGGTTCATCGTCTCGCTGCCGATCTTCCTGGTCGAAAGCTTCTTCTTCCTGCTCACCAACGCCGACGTGCTGATGGTCGGCGCCTATCTCCAGCCCAATGACGTCGCCGTCTATTTCGCCACCGTCAAAACGCTGGCGCTGGTGCATTTCGTTTATTTCTCCGTCAAGGCCGGCGTCGCCCAGCGTTATGCGCAGTTCACCCATGGCGAACCGGAAAAGCTCGCCGCCTTCGCCCGCGAGACCGTGTCGTGGACGTTCTGGCCGTCGCTGCTGATGGCGCTGCTGGTGCTGGCGCTCGGCGAACCGATGCTGGTGCTGTTCGGGCCCGAATTCACCGACGGCTATCCGCTGCTGTTCCTGCTGGTGTTCGGCGTCGTGGCGCGCGCCGCCGTCGGCCCTTGCGAAAGCCTGTTGACGATGAGCGGCAACCAGAACATCTGCGCCGCCGTCTATGCCATGACGCTGGCCTTCAACATCGGCCTCAACGTGGTGCTGATCCCGCTCTTTGGCCTGTGGGGGGCGGCGATCGCCACCAGCCTCGCCATGGTCTTCGAGGCCAGCGCCCTGTCCTTCACCGTCTGGCGCAAGCTCGGCATCGTCATGCTGATCTTCGTGCCCGCTGCCGAGGAAGCCGCCTGATGGCCGCCATCCCGCTGATCGAGGAAACCAGCGGCGGTCCGGCCGGCGCCATGGTGTCCGGCCTTGCCGGCCTGGCGCGCGACGCCGATCCGGCGCACCTTGAGATCCTCGCCAACAACCGGCCGCTGCGCAAGCTGGCGATCTATCCGGCTTCGGCCGGCTTCGAACTGGTCGAGGAACTCGACTATCTGTGCACCCGCACGATCGAGCCCAACGTTTTCTTCAACCCGCGCTTTCTGGCGCCGGCCATGCCCAGGCTGGAAGATCGCGAGGTCAAGCTGGCGGTGATCCGCGACGGCGACGAATACCGCAACCGGCTGCGCCTGCTGGTGCCGTTCTCGGTCGAACGGCCGGCCGTGCCGCTCGGCGTTCCGGTGATGCGCACCTGGTCGAGCCCGTTCGGCCCGATCGGCACGCCGCTGGTCGACCATGACGACCCGATCGGCGTCGTCGAGGATTTCTTCGGCATGCTGTCGCGGCCGCATCTGAAGCTGCCGAAGGTCTTCGTGCTGCCCGACATGCGCCTCGACGGCCCGTTGGCCAGCGTGCTGGCCACCGTTGCCGAGACGCGCGGCCTGACAATGGTCACCACCGGCAAGGCGGACCGGCCGGTGCTCGAAAGCACCCTCGACGGCGAGGCCTATTTGAAAGCATCGCTGCGCGCGCACCACTACCGCGAATTCCGCCGCCTGAAACGGCGCCTGGGGGATCTCGGCAGGCTGGAACATATCGTGGCGCGGGGACCGGACGAAATCCGCCACGCCATCGAAAGTTTCCTGACGCTGGAGGCGGCCGGCTGGAAGGGCCGCGAGCGCACCGCCATGGCCATCGACCGCTACCGCGCCGCCTTTGCCCGCGAAGCCGTGCACCGGCTGGCCGAGCACGACATGTGCCGCATCCATTCGCTGACGCTGGACGGCCGCACGATCGCCTGCCTGGTCGTCTTCGTCGAAGCCGGCGTCGCCTACACCTGGAAGACCGCCTATGACGAGACGCTGGCGACCTATTCGCCGGGCACGCTGCTGATGATCGAGGTGACCAGGCAGCATCTCGACGACCCCAACATCATGATGACGGATTCCTGCGCCGTGCCCGACCACCCGGTGATGAGCCGGCTGTGGAGCGAGCGCAAGCCGATGGGCTCGCTGGTGATCGGACTGACGCCGGATGCCGACCGCCTCGCCCGCCAGGCCGCCTCGCAGCTGCATCTCTACCGCGAGACCCGCAACATGGCCCGTCTGCTGCGCAACCGCGTGAAGAGTTTGCTGGGACGGCGATAGCCACTGGATCAACGGCAAGACACCAGCTATGGCTCCGGCGGCAATTTCGGCCGGCCTTCACGACAAGCCATCCTGATGATCAGAACCTTTTTGCGTCACGCCGGTCCCCGTGCGGCCTTTTCGCTGCTTGCACTGCTGCCTGTCCGCGCCTGGGCCGATAGCTGTCCCGAGGATTGCAGCGAGCCCGCGCCGTCCATCAACATCTACAGCCACACCGCCGCCGGCCATCTCAGCCCGGCCACGCTGGGTGCACTGCCGCGCGTCTATGTGCCGAACCGCTCCTCCAACAGCGTCACGGTGATCGACACCATGACACTCAAGGAAGTCGACAGGTTCCCGGTCGGCAGCAAACCGCAGCACGTCGTGCCGTCATGGGACCTGAAGACGCTGTGGGTCGCCAACAATGGCACCGGCAAGAACGGCAGCCTGACGCCGATCGACCCGATGACCGGCAAGCCCGGCCCGCAGATCGCCGTGGACGATCCCTACAATTTGTATTTCATGCCGGGCGCGGCCATCGTCGTCGACGAAGCCCTGGAGCGGCTCGATTTCCGCGATCCTCACACCATGGCGCTGAAGTCGGCCCTGCCGACGCCCACTTGTCCCGGCATCAACCACGCCGATTTCTCCGTCGACGGCGCCTACGCGATCTTCACCTGCGAATACGGCAATGGCGGGTTGGCCAAGATCGACCTGAAGAACCAGAAGGTGCTTGGCCATCTCGACTTCTCGAAAATGGGCATGCCGCAGGACATCCGCCTCTCGCCCGACGGCAAGGTTTTTTACGTCGCCGACATGATGAATGACGGCGTGTTCCTCGTCGATGGCGACAGTTTCAAAGAGATCGGCTTCATCCCGACCGGCACCGGCGCCCATGGCTTCGTCGTCAGCCGCGACGGCAAGCGGCTCTATGTCTCGAACCGGGGCTCGCACAAGATGGAGCAGGGCAAGGCAAAGGGACCGGGCAGCGTGAGCGTGATCGACTTCGCCACCCGCGCGGTCGTAGCACTTTGGCCGATCCCCGGCGGCGGCAGCCCCGACATGGGCAACGTCAGCGCCGACGGCAAACAACTATGGCTGTCCGGCCGCTTCGACAGTGCCGCCTACATGATCGACACGACATCAGGCGCGGTGACCAAGTTTCGGGTTGGCTCAGAGCCGCACGGCCTGACGGTGTGGCCACAGCCGGGGCGGTATTCGCAAGGGCATACGGGGAATATGCGCTAAGTCCGTGTTCGAGGCGCGGCTCGAACGCAAAAGGTCGCAAGGGCAACCGCCCATCGGCCGGGACCCGGAACGAGCAGGGGCTTTCCTTGGAAACCGCGAAGCTGTAGCTCCACACACTGGTTTCGGATACTGCCAGAAGATGAACCTTCGCCGCATCGTCCTCATCGTCGCGCTTCTCAATCTTGCCTATTTCGGGATCGAGTTCGCTGTGGCGCTCGCCATTGGATCAGTGTCCCTGTTCGCCGACAGCATCGACTTTCTTGAAGATGCTTCCGTGAACCTCCTTATCCTGCTCGCACTTGGCTGGTCTGTGCGCTCCCGTGCGCGGGTGGGGATGGCATTGGCGCTCATCCTTCTCATGCCGGGTCTGGCAACGCTCTGGACGGCTTGGGAGAAGTTCAACGTGCCGGTGCCGCCGCAGCCCATCGCCTTGACCTTGGCGGGACTTGGCGCTCTCGCCGTCAACCTGTCCTGCGCCTACATGCTGGCCGCGCACCGGCATCGTGGCGGCAGCCTCACAAAGGCGGCCTTCCTGTCGGCCCGCAACGACGCCTTGGCCAACATCGCCATTATTGCCGCAGGGTTGGTCACGGCCTTGCTCTGGCATTCCGCGTGGCCCGATTTGGCGGTGGGATTGGGGATCGCGGTCATGAACGCCGACGCGGCCCGCGAAGTGTGGGAAGCTGCCCGTGAAGAACACCGTGCGGCGGCCTGAGAGCACGTAGAGCGGGGCTACCGGCCGCCGCTGATTGGCGCTATCGCTGTCATCCTCAGCAGCCGCGGTTGGCTCTGTGTTCGAGGCACTGTTCGAACCCGGAGGGTTCGCAAGGGCGACCGCCCGTCGGCCGGTCAGGCCGCCCCATCGGAGCCCATGAGCGAAGCGAACTGGCGTGAGATCAAAAATGGTGCCCCTAGCCGGAATCGAACCAGCACTCCTTGCGGAACTCGATTTTGAGTCGAGCGCGTCTACCAATTCCGCCATAGGGGCTCAGGCCCAAAGGCCTGGATGGGCGCGGACTATACGGTTGGAGGCCTGTTCGTCAACTGGCCAAATGCGCCGCCGTGCCCTGCTTGCGGCAAAAGCCCGCCTTTCTGTTTCGTGAAGCTCCTGCCATTGTGCGGCGCGGAAAACCTTTCTAGACAGACGCGTATCAAAGCGCGTTGCGTCTGGGCAACTTGCATCCAGGAGAGCCGATGCTTCGCGGACTTTACGACTGGACCTTGTCGCTGGCGGCCCGCAAATCCGCCGAATGGTGGCTGGCCTTCATCGCCTTCGTCGAAAGCTCGGTGTTTTTCATACCTGCCGACGTCTTGTACCTGCCCATGGCGTTGGCGCGGCCCGAACGCGCCTATCGCTATGCGCTGACCGCCACTGTCGCGTCGGTGCTGGGCGGCATTGCCGGCTGGCTGATCGGTTACTATGCCTACGACACGATAGCACGGCCGATGCTGGAGCACTTTGGCGGCCTTGACGCGTTCGAGAGGTGGCAGTCGGCCGGCACCGGGCTGATGCTGGTGCTGCTTGTCACATCGGGTGCCGCCCACTTGCCGCCGATCAAGGTGGTCACCATTCTGGCAGGCGCCCTCCACGTCAATCTTGTCGTCTTCATCGTCTCCGCCATCCTGGCGCGTGGCGCTCGTTTCCTGCTTCTTGCCTGGCTGCTGCGCCGCTATGGCGAGGAGATCAAGGAATTCATCGAGAAGCGTTTGGGATTGATCGTCGGCGCCGGCGCCGCCGCCCTGATTTTGCTCTATATCGTCGTCAAATACGCCTTCTAACCGCCCAAGGCGGGCGGTGGGTCAGGACTATGCCGGCGGACGGCGAATTCAACGGACGAAACATGACAGCCACGATGACAGCCGATACCGGACGCCAGCGGACGCGCACCGCTTTGTTTCTCGCCGTCGCCATGGCCGCCACGGTCGGCTCCGCGCTCGCCTTCCAGCACATAGGCGGCTACATCCCCTGCCATCTGTGCCTGGAGCAGCGCACGCCCTATTATATCGGCGCCCCGCTGATGCTGCTGGCGGTGATTGCCTCGATGCTTAGCGCGCCCGCATGGCTGACGCGCGGCCTGCTTGCCGTCGGCGGCCTGCTGATGCTCTATGGCCTCTATCTCGGCGTCTATCATTCGGGCGTCGAATGGGCCTGGTGGCAGGGCCCGGCCGATTGCACGGCCGGCGCCGGCCCGGTCGACACCGGCGGCAAGGGCGTGCTCGACGCGCTCGACAAATTCGTGCCGCCATCCTGCGACAAGGCAGCCCTTCGTATCCTCGGCCTGTCGCTGGCCGGCTGGAACGCCATCGCCAGCTTCATCCTCGCCGCCATCGCCTTCCGCGGCGCGCTGGCGCGCGACTAATCAAGTGCGAGGTCGCGCCATGCGGCCAGTCTCTAAATGTTGGCACCGCCCCTCATTGCCCTGCCGGGCATTTCTCCCCGTGTAGTGACGGGGAGAAAGACGCAGTCATCGATGGTTTCGCCAATCCCGAACGCTGAAAAAAGGGCGCCAGATTTGCAGCCAATTCCCTTCTCCCCGTCACAATACGGGGAGAAGGTGGCGGCAGCCGGATGAGGGGCAGCACCTGACATCGGCGATTGCCCTGGTAAGGCCGATCGGGCCAATCCCTACGGCTCCAACTCCACATCCCAGTAGAGATAATCCATCCAGCTTTCATGCAGATGGTTGGGCGGGAACAGCCGGCCATTGTTGTGCAGGTCGTGCACGGTCGGCTGGTAGGGCTTCTGCAGCGGCCACATCTTGGCGTGCGCCGGCATCATGCCGCCCTTCCTCAGATTGCAGGGTGAACAGGCGGCCACGACATTCTCCCACGTCGTCGCCCCGCCGCGATGGCGCGGGATGACGTGGTCGAAGGTCAGATCCTCGGGCGTGCCGCAATACTGGCACTGGAAGCGGTCGCGCAGGAACACGTTGAAGCGGGTGAATGCCGGGTGCCTCGACGGCTTCACATAGGCCTTCAGGCTGACGACGCTGGGCAGCTTCATCGAAAAGGTCGGCGAAGACACCGCATGCTCGTATTCGGCGACGATGTTGACCCGGTCGAGGAACACCGCCTTGATGGCGTCCTGCCAGGACCAGAGCGACAAGGGGTAATAGCTGAGCGGACGGTAATCCGCATTCAGCACCAGCGCAGGAAGCCCATCCGGAGATACGGCAACCGTCACCTTGTTGACCTCCTCATTCTAGAACCGATCGGCGCGGATACTGTAAGCCCGACATGACAGGGATGTGAAGCGGATTGTCACTCGTCAAAAGCGGCAAAAATGCAGGATTTTAACGCTTTTTTGCCGATTCAGGCGGGGGGTGCTGCGTCCCTGCCCCTGGTTTCGCGATAATAGGACCAGAAAAGCCGCGATGCGACACCTCGCCACGGGCTCCATGATTCGGCCAGGGCGATGAGCGTTTTCTCCGGCGGACGCGGTTCGATGCCCAACGCGTGGCCGACCGCGCTTTGCAGCGCGACGTCGCGAGCGGGGAAAATATCGGGGTGGCCGGCGGCAAACAGGAGATAGACTTCCGCCGTCCACGGGCCGATGCCCGGCACCGCGATCATAGCCGCGATCGCCTCTTCGGCGTCGAGCGAACAGAGGTGATGCAGGTCGAGCCCCTCAACCACAGCCTGCGCAACCGCGATCAGACCGCGCTGCTTCGGCCGCGACAGCCCGGCCTCGCGAAACATGTCCTCGCCGGCGACAAGGATCGCCTGCGGCGTTAGCGGATCGACCAGTTTCACCAGCCGGCCGAAAATCGCATCGGCGCTCGCACGGGATACTTGTTGCGAAACGATAATGGAGGCCAGGCTTCGAAAGCCGGGCTCCGACAGCCGCAGCGGCACCTCTCCGGCCATGCCGCGCACCTTTTCCAGGCGCGGATCGATTGCGCAAAGCGCATCCAGCCCGCGCGCAATATCGTCCAGTGTCGCGATGCGTTGCATGTTTTCTTGTTCCTGAACCGGCCGCACGGTAGCAATTGGCAAAACCGCTGCACAACCCGATTGCCGCTTGTGAGATGACGCTCCTGACATTCCGCTTCGCGCCGAGCCCGAATGGCGAACTGCATCTCGGCCATGCCTATTCGGCACTGCTCAACCAGCAACTGGCGCGTGCGGCCGGCGGCCGCCTGCTGCTGCGCATCGAGGACATCGACACGATCCGCTGCACGCCTGAATTCGAGGCTGGCATCTTTCGCGACCTCGAATGGTTAGGTCTCGAATGGGAACAGCCGGTGCGGCGCCAGGCCGAGCATTTCTCCGACTATCAGGCCGTGCTCGACCGGCTGGTCCGCGAAGACCTCGTCTACCCTGCCTTCATGAGCCGTGGCGAGATCAGGGCCTTCATCGCCGACAGTGAAAAACGCGGCCGCGACTGGCCGCGCGACCCGGACGGCGTGCCGCTTTATCCCGGCGCCGACAAGGCGCTGCCGATCAGCGAACGCAACCGCCGCATCGCCGAAAATGCGCCCTTCGCCTGGCGCCTCGACGTTAAGGCGGCGCTGGCGCGCGTCGGCACGGATTTGTCCTGGCGCGAATTCACCAACGAGACGCTTTCGGCGACGCAGCGCGTCGAGGCGCGTCCGCAGGACTGGGGCGACGTCATTCTGGCGCGCCGCGACATACCGACCAGCTATCACCTGGCCGTCGTCGTCGACGACGCCCTGCAAGGTGTGAGCCATGTCGTGCGTGGCCGCGACCTCTATTCCGCGACCGGCATCCAGCGCCTGCTGCAGGAATTGCTCGGCCTCGGCCAGCCGCAGTATTTCCACCACCGTCTCATACTCGGACCGGATGGGCGCAAACTGTCGAAGAGTTTTGCTGATACCGGCCTTGCCGCGCTGAGGCAGGCAGGCATGTCGCTGGACGATGTCAGGCGGCTGGTCGGGCTATGACTAAAGCCGGGCCAGCCCCGCCTTGAGCAGCGCCAACGCGCCGATAAACGCGAAGGCGCCGCCCAGTCCCCAGGCAACCGCGAGCTTCAGATCTCTCAGGACGATGCCATGTTCGTTCGCGGCCATGACCGCGGCGAAAAAGCCGAGCGTGAACAGCAGCGTGTTGCCGGTCGACCCAAAACCGTCCTCCTGCATGATGGCGTCGAGCGCTGAGCCGAAGAAGAAGCCGAACACGGCCACACTGGCCACCGTCATCAACAGCCAGCTTGTATCGAGATGCAACAGCATGCGCGCTCCCTGTCGAAGCCGAAACGCCATGTCGCCGGATCGATCGACAGAAGTCGATTGCCCTGACGCCGCCCTTTGAATTCGGCCACCTCCTACATCAGGATGAGCTTATGTACCAATTGTTTCACTTTGCTTGCCGGATTGAACCGCATTAGAGCAATTGCCGTATTTGTCTCTTCACCGAATCGGACCTCTCCACCGGAAACGGCTTCCCCGAAATGCACAGTCTCAAGCGGTTCATCCCCGCCTCGTTTGTCGTCCTGTGGGCGACAGGTTTCATAGGCGCGCGCTACGCCATGCCCTGGGCGGAGCCCTTCACCTTTCTGGCGGCCCGCTTTGTCATCGCCGCCTTGCTGCTCGCCGGCCTGATGCTCGTGCTTGGCTCGAAGCGAGCCACAAGGGTAGAAGCGCTTCACGCCACGGTCTCTGGCATCCTCATGCATGGCATCTATCTCGGCGCGGTGTTCTGGGCGATCCACAGGGGCATGCCCGCCGGGCTTTCGGCGCTGATCGTCGGCCTGCAACCGCTGATCACGGCCGTGCTTGCCGGCCGGTTCCTCGGCGAGGCCATCCTGCCGCGCCACTGGGCCGGCCTTGCCGTCGGCCTTGTGGGGGTGATCATCGTGCTGTGGCCGAAGCTCGGCGCTCTCGGCGGCGGCGTTACGCCCGAAACCCTGTCGGCGTCGCTGGTCTCGGTGCTGGGCATGAGCGCCGGGACCATCTGGCAGAAGCGCTATGCCTCGGGTGGCGACCTGGTGGCGGCGACGATGTGGCAATATATCGGCGGCGGCTCGCTGATGATCCTGGCTTCGCTGGCCCTTGAGACCCACACGGTGATCATCAACGGCGAACTGATCTTCGCCATGGCCTGGCTGGTCCTGGTGCTGTCGATCGGCGCCATCTTCTTGCTGATGGTGATGATCCGCGACGGCGAGATGTCGAAGGTCGCGTCGCTGTTCTACCTGGTGCCGGTCGTCACCGCTGTCATCGCCTGGGCGCTGTTCGGCGAACGGCTCAGCCTCGTGCAGATCGTCGGCATGGCAATCGCGACGCTCGGCGTCGGGCTGGCCACGGCTCGGCCAGCCAAAACCTAGCTGCCGACACGTGCGCGCGCTTCGAGAAAGCGGCTGATCGCGGCGTTGAGTTCGCCGCCGAGGATGAAGATTGCCGACAGCATATAGAGGAAAACCACGGCGATCATGATCGAGGCAAGCCCCGCATAGGTCGTCACATAGGACGAGAAGTGATCGAGATAGGTCGCGAACATGGTCGAGCCGACAAGCCACGCGGCCAGCGTGAAGATGATGCCCGGCACCAGCGAAACGAAACGGCGCTTGCCTGCCGGCAGCCAGTAATGCACGGCAAACAAGCCGCCGATAATGACGGTTGAGGCGATGACGTAACGCCACAGCGTGATCGTGCCAATATAGGGCTTGATCCATTCGATATGCGCTTCGGCGAGCCGCGCGAGCAGCGGCGCGAACACCAGGAGCACGCTGATCGCCAGGAAGCCGGCCGTGGCGATCAGCACGAAGATGATGCTCTGCACCCGGCGGTAGATGATACCGCGCGTCTCGGCGACGCGGTAGGCGCGGTTGAGCGAGGTGCGCAGCGCCTCGATGCCGTTGGAGGCGAAATAGGCCGCCAGAAGCACGCCGTAGGTCAAAAGATCGGTGCGCCGCACGGTCAGCACGTTGAGCACCTCGCGCGCGATAGGCTTGGCGATCTGTTCGGGCCAGGTGTCGAAGACCAGGTGCACGGCAGTATCGGCGAACGCCTGCGCACCGAGGAAGCTCGCCAGCGTGGTGGCGAAGATCAGGAACGGGAACAGCGCCATGAGCGAAGTGATCGCCAGATGGCTGGCCATGGCCCAGCCGTCATCGGTGTTGAAATGGCCAAGCGCGTCATAGAGCACGCGGCGCAGCACGACGATATTCCGCATCAAGAGCCGCGTTCCCTTCGATTGTCTCGACGCCGCGAATATGGGAAGGGATTGTGGCAAATGGCAACCCTTGCTCAAACCACGATGCCGCCTGCCAAAGAGTTGCGCACCATCATCGTCACCGGCGCCTCGTCCGGGATAGGCGCCCACTGCGCCCGTGCGCTGAAGGCGGATGGCTGGCGCGTGTTTGCAACGGCGCGCAAGCCGGATGACATAGCCGCACTTGAAGCCGACGGCATCGAGGCCTTTTATCTCGACTACCGTGAGCCGGATTCCATCGCAGCACTTGCGGCATCGGTGCTGGAGCGGACAGGCGGACGCCTCGACGCCCTGTTCAACAACGGCGCCCATGCACAGCCCGGCGCCGTGGAAGACCTGCCGGTTGCGGCATTGCGCGAGCAGTTCGAGGCCAATTTCTTCGGCTGGCACGACCTCACCCGACGCATCGTACCGGTAATGCGTCGCCAGGGACATGGCCGCCTCGTTCATTGTTCCTCGATCCTTGGGCTAGCGCCGGTGCCTTTTCGCGGCGCCTACTCAGCCTCCAAGCACGCGCTCGAAGGCCTGATGCTGTGCATGCAGCAGGAACTCAGGGGCAGCGGCATCCATGTCTCGCTGATCGAACCGGGGCCGGTGACCTCGAAAATCGCCAGCAACGGGCTGTTCTGGTTCCTGAAAAACATCGACCACGAGAATTCCGTCCACCACGTCGCCTATGCCGCGCAGCTGGCGCGGCTTCGGGCCGGCGGCAGCTCATCACGGCTGAAAAAGGGGCCGGAGGTGGTCTATGCGGCCTTGCGCCATGCACTTCTGTCGCGGCGCCCGCGCCCGCACTATGTGGTAACAGTGCCGGCCAGGATTGGCGTGATGCTCAAGCGCATCCTGCCGGCATCGATGCTCTACCGCGTTCTGGCCGGACGCGCCTGATCGCAACAGAACTGGGAACAGATCATGGCAACCGTCATCAAAGTCCTCCTCGTCCTCGTCATGGTCGCCGTGGTGATCGTGCTTGTCCGCGGCCTCATCAACATGATGCGCGGCGGCTCCGGTGTGAGCTCGAACAAGCTGATGCAGGCACGCGTGCTGCTGCAGGCGCTGGCGTTGGCACTGATCCTGCTGGTGGTGTATTTCACCCGCAAGTGACGGCCGTTCGGGAGGCGACGTGGTCAAGCTCAACAAGATCTACACCCGCACCGGCGATGACGGCACCACTGGCCTCGGCACCGGTGAACGCAGGCTGAAATCCGACCTGCGCGTCGATGCCTACGGCACCGTCGATGAAGCCAATGCCTGCATCGGTATCGCCCGCCTGCACACAGCGGCAACTTATCCCGCCATCGACGCCATGCTGTCCCGCATCCAGAACGATTTGTTCGACCTCGGCGCCGATCTCGCCGTGCCCGACGACGGCAAGCCGCTGGGCTACGAGCCGCTGCGCATCATCGCCTCGCAGACCGACCGCGTCGAAAAGGATATCGACCTTCTCAACAAGGATCTGCAGCCGCTCAAATCCTTCGTGCTCAATGGCGGCACGCCGGCGGCGGCAGCACTTCATCTTGCCCGCACCGTGGCGCGACGGGCCGAGCGGATCATGGTGGCGCTGGCGCAGGACCCGGCCGAACATGTCAATCGCGAGGGGCTGAAATACATAAACCGCGTCTCGGACTTTCTGTTCGTCGCCGCTCGTGCGGTCAATGACAACGGAAATGCCGACGTGTTATGGGTGCCCGGCAAGAACCGCTGAATTTTCGAAGGCGGGAAAGGGCTTGGGGCATGTTCATCCCGCTTTACGACTCCAACAGGTTGCGCCACATCCGGCTGCAATATGTGACGATCGGCCTGATCGCGGTCAACGCGCTTGTGTTTCTCATCACCACGATCGGCGGCGAAAATTTCAACAACGCAGCCGTGCTCGGCTTCGGCTTCATTCCTTCGGTTGTCCACGACACGGCAGAACTCTCGCCCCAATTCGTCGTCATTCCCGAGAGCCTGAGTTACCTTACCTATGCCTTCCTGCATGCCGATATCTTTCATCTCGGCGGCAACATGCTGTTCCTGTGGGTGTTCGGCGATAATGTCGAGGACGCACTCGGCCACATCCGCTACCTCATCTTCTACCTGCTTTGCGCCATCGCCGGCGCCTTCTTCCAGGGGCTCGTCGCCTGGAGTTCGGAGGTTCCGCTGATCGGTGCCTCCGGCGCCATTGCCGGCGTCGTCGCCGCCTATCTGGTCCTCTACCCCCGGGTGAAAGTGTGGGTGCTGGTCTTTGCCCGGATTCCGCTGCGTATCCCGGCCTTCATCCCGCTGATCCTGTGGATCGGCTTCCAGGTGGTGATGTTTGCCGCCGGCGGCGAAAACCAGATATCCTGGGCCTGCCATATTGGCGGCATCATTGCCGGTGGCGTGCTGGTGCTCATTATGCGCAGCCGCGGCGTGCCGCTGCTCGCCGGTGGCGACGGCGAGCCGCAACCCGCCGATCAGCCAGCCGCTTCTACTGGGCCGGCGCCAGCCGGTCCCGCTCCCGTGCAACCTGAGACGCGTTGGGGCCGGGGTGGCGCTTCCGGTCACAAGTGAACCGATTTGGGTGGTTTGGCCGCTGCCGTGGCATATTGACGTGTTGCGTCGCCACAACTACGGAGAGCGCCACCGCTAGGCGGCAGAAGACCAGAATTCGTCCGGCCAGGATTCCGTTTGGCCGGAATTCAGTCAGGAATGTCGGCTTTCGGCAACTCTGCGGAGGCGCACGCTGCTATAGCGCGCCCGGATATCTCAGGAGAGGTGACAGACAATGAAGATCCTTGTGCCCGTGAAGCGGGTTGTGGATGCGAACGTCAAGGTTCGCGTCAAGGCCGATGGTTCGGCGGTGGAACTCGCCAACGTCAAGATGGCGATGAACCCGTTCGACGAGATCGCGGTGGAAGAGGCGCTCCGGCTGAAGGAAGCCGGCAAGGCCGAAGAGATCATCGTCGTTTCGGTCGGCCCGCAGCAGGCGCAGGAAACGCTCCGCACCGCGCTCGCCATGGGCGCCGACCGCGCCATCCTGGTCAAGACCGACGAGCAGACCGAGCCGCTCGGCGTCGCCAAGGTGCTGAAGGGCGTCGTTGACGCCGAACAGCCCGGTCTCGTGATCCTCGGCAAGCAGGCGATCGATGATGACTCGAACCAGACCGGCCAGATGCTGGCCGCCCTGCTCGGCTGGGCACAGGGCACTTTCGCCTCCAAGGTCGTGATCGACGGCGACAAGGCCAAGGTGACGCGCGAAGTCGACAGCGGCCTGCAGACGGTGGAACTGAAGATGCCGGCGATCATCACCGCCGATCTTCGCCTCAACCAGCCGCGCTATGCCTCGCTGCCCAACATCATGAAGGCCAAGAAGAAGCCGCTCGACGAAAAGAGCCCGGCCGATTACGGCGCCGACGTCAAGCCGCGCCTGAAGGTGCTCAAGACCGAGGAGCCCAGCGGCCGCAAGGCGGGCGTGAAGGTCAACAGTGTCGCCGAACTGGTCGACAAGCTCAAGAACGAAGCCGGCGTGCTCTGAGACTGGAAGGAACAGATAAAATGACCATTCTCCTCATCGCAGAACACGACAACGCCAGCCTTTCCGACCAGACCGCGAAGGCGCTCTCGGCGGCGCTGCAGATCGGTTCGGACGTGCATGTGCTGGTCGCCGGCAAAGGCGCCAAGGGCGCGGCCGACGCCGCTGCCAAGCTCGAGGGCGTGAGCAAGGTGCTGCTGGCCGAGGCCGACGAACTGGCCGAGCGCCTCGCCGAACCGCTCGCCGCACTCGTTGTCTCGCTGGCCGGCGCCTACGACACCATAATCGCGCCGGCGACCTCGTCGGGCAAGAATGTCGCGCCGCGCGTGGCGGCCCTGCTCGATGTCGCGCAAGTCTCCGAGATCATCGAAGTGGTTTCACCAGACACGTTCAAACGGCCGATCTATGCCGGCAACGCCATCCAGACGGTGCAGTCGAGCGACGCCAAGAAGGTCATCACTGTGCGCACCGCCTCCTTCCAGGCTGCCCCGGAGGGCGGCTCGGCAGCTGTCGAGACGGTCAAGGCCGCGGCCAATCCCGGCCTCTCCACTTTCGTCGAGAACAAACTCTCGGAAACCGACCGTCCGGAGCTGACCTCGGCCAAGATCATCATTTCGGGCGGCCGCGCGCTCGGTTCCTCGGAAAAGTTCCAGGAAGTCATCCTGCCGGTCGCCGACAAGCTCGGTGCAGCCGTCGGCGCCTCGCGCGCTGCCGTCGACGCCGGCTACGCCCCGAATGACTGGCAGGTCGGCCAGACCGGCAAGGTCGTGGCGCCTGACCTCTATATTGCCGTCGGCATTTCCGGCGCCATCCAGCACCTTGCCGGCATGAAGGATTCGAAGGTCATCGTCGCCATCAACAAGGACGAAGAGGCGCCGATCTTCCAGGTTGCCGATTATGGCCTGGTCGGCGACCTGTTCGTCATCCTGCCGGAACTGCAAAAGGCGCTTTGACGCTTTCTGCCAAAGCGTATTAAATTGTGAAAGGGTGGGGTAGACGAAGCTGCCCCACCCTTTTAGTTTGCACTGCACAAAAAGCAGGCCGCAAAGGCCTTTTCGACGGGATCGCTGCAAATGGCCAAGATCGAGACGATCGGCATCATCGGCGCCGGCCAGATGGGCGGCGGCATCGCGCATGTATCAGCACTTTCGGGTTTCAAGGTGCTGATCTACGACGTCTCGCCCGACCGTATCGAGAAGGGCATTGCCACGGTCAGCGGCAACATGGCCCGCCAGGTCGGCTCCGGCAAGCTTGAGGAAAAGCTGCGTAACGAAGCGATGGCGCGCATTTCCGCAGCCCCCACCATGGCTGATCTCGCCGGTGCCGATCTGGTTATCGAGGCGGCGACCGAGGACGAGACGGTCAAGCGCAAGATTTACGCGCAGCTCTGTCCCCAGCTCAACCCGGAAGCCATTCTGGCGACCAACACCTCGTCGATTTCGATCACCCGGCTTGCCGCGCAGACCGACCGTCCTGAGCGTTTCATCGGCATACATTTCATGAACCCCGTGCCGCTGATGAAGCTGGTCGAACTGGTGCGCGGCATCGCTACCGAGGATCAGACCTTCGAGGCGGCCAAGGCCTATGTGAAACAGCTCGACAAGACCATCACCGTCTCTGAAGATTTTCCGGCCTTCATCGTCAACCGCATTCTGTTGCCGATGATCAACGAGGCGATCTACACGCTCTATGAGGGGGTCGGCTCGGTCGATGCCATCGACACCGCCATGCGGCTCGGCGCCAACCATCCGATGGGACCGCTGCAGCTCGCCGATTTCATCGGCCTCGACACCTGCCTGTCGATTATGCAGGTGCTGCATGACGGCCTGTCGGATTCGAAATATCGCCCCTGCCCGCTGCTGGTGAAATATGTCGAGGCCGGCTGGCTCGGCCGCAAGACCGGGCGCGGCTTCTACGACTATCGCGGCGAGCATCCGGTTCCGACGCGCTAACCACCAGAACGAAAGTTCCGTGCTCCCTCAGGACGCCGCTGCAAGCGGCGGCTCTGCTTGGCCTCTTGACCCGGTATCGTCAGGCGCCACGGAAACACAGCCGCGGCCGGCGGCCTTGGCCGCATAGCAGGCAGCATCGGCCCGGGCGATGATCTCGTCGACTTCACCGCTGTTGCTGTGGATTGGCGCCAGCCCGATGCTGGCATCGATCGCATGCGGCCGGCCGTCCCAGCTGAACTGCAGGCCGCGGATGGCGTCGATGACAGAGCGTGCGGCAATCCTGGCGCCGGCGCTCGGCCCGGCTTTCAGGATGACCGCGAATTCGTCGCCGCCGAGGCGGGCCACGATATCCTCCGGCCCAAGCGCACCGCGAATGGCCTCGGCAACCCGCTTCAACAAGGCGTCGCCGGCGGCGTGCCCGCCAGTGTCGTTGACCAGCTTGAAATGGTCCAGATCGATGAACATGAAATGATGTTCGCCCGCCGACCTGGCTGTGCCGGCCTTGCGGCTCCGGTCGACCAGTTCCTCCATGGTGCGGATAAAGCTCGAACGGTTGGCAAGGCCGGTCAGCGCATCATGCGCGGCGGCATAGGCGAGCTGGCGCTGCAAGGCGCGCGCATCGGTGAAGTCCTGGAAGACGATGACAAGACCGCAGAACTCCTGGCGGTCGTTCATGATCGGCGACACCACCTGGCGGATGCTGCAGCGTGTGTCGTCGCGACGGATGAGGACGGCGCGACTGTTCTGGTCGGCAGGGCTGGCGCTGCCGAGCGCCGGCCGCGTCATGCCGATCCTTTGCCCGGTTTCTTCGTCCACCGCCCAGTAGACATGGCCAAGCGTCTTGCCGAGCGCCTCCGCGCCAACAACGCCGGTGAGCTTTTCGGCGACCGGGTTCATGAAGGTGATGCGGTTGGCGGCATCGGTGCAGATGACGGCGTCGCCGATCGACTGCAGCGTCACCCTCAGCCGCTCCTTCTCGTCGGCCAGCATTGCCGCCGATACGATGAGGCTTTCCTCGGTTTGCTTGCGCTGGGTGATGTCGGTCAGGCTGCCGATGGCCCTGACCAGCCGTCCGTCCTTGTCGCGTTCGAGCGTCTTGCCGCGGTCGAGGATCCAGACCCAGTGGCCATCCTTGTGGCGCATCCGGAACTCGGCTTCGAAGAACGGTGTCCTGCCCTCCAGATGGGCACGATCGGCTTCGGCGACGTTTTCGCGATCGTCGGGGTGGATCATCGCCAGCCAGCGGTCGGGGTCGCCGTCCAGTTCGCCATCGGCATAGCCCAGCATCTTCACCCAGGTGGCGGAGTAGGTGGTGCCGCCCTTCCGCATATCAAGATCCCAGACGCCTTGTCCGGCGCTGGCCAGGGCAAAATTCCAGCGCGTTTCGGCTTCGGCTATGCGCGCCTCGGATTGCTTGCGCGCATCGATATCCTCGATCTGGGAGACCAGGTAGAGCGGGCTCCCGCTCTTCTCGTCGCGAATGACGGAACCGGCAAGATGGGCCCATACCGGCGTGCCGTCCTTCCTGAGGTAGCGCTTTTCGAAGTGGAAGGCGTTGACGGTGCCCGCCCGCATGCCGTCCATCGTCTCACGGCCGATCTGCACATCGTCGGGATGGGTGATCTGGAAGAAGGTCAGCGCCTCGATCTCCTGCTTGCTATAGCCGAGCATGGCGGCGAAGGCCGGGTTGGTTTCATGGATGCGGCCGTCGAGGCCGACAATGGCGATGCCGATCGCCGAATCCTCCATGGCGCGGCGGAAACGCTGCTCGCTTTCGGCGATCTGCCGGCGGTCGTCCAGTATCCGGTAAATGAACAGGGCGGCGAGAATCAGCGCAACGGCGGCGACCGGCACCGATATCTGCAGGCAGAGTTTCAGCACTTCGGCGCTGACATCGAGCCGCGACAGCAGGAGCGCGACCACGGCAGCGCAAAGCCCTCCGGCCGCAAGCACCAAAGCCACGTGACTGTCAGCCCGCAGGCTTTTTCGCTCTCGTCGCATCACTGTGCATGCCACCCCATGCGCAACACATTTCTGCAAAAAACACTGGATGATCGATTTTAAGGAAAGGTTGCGCCGGAGCCACCGGCAACACGGTGAACCCGCAAACAATTCCCGGCATGATTAAGGATCGGTGATTATTGGGCGATCTTGGACGGCCCGGTCACCAGCGCACGAAGAACCGTCCCCCGAGCGCGCCCAGACCGGCGAGGACGGCGATGGCGAGCGTGTACCAGGTGGCGACGAAAAGCGGCGAATCGTCGAAGCAGTGCGCGGCGTAGAAGGTCGCCGCCAGGCCGCCGGCGAGCAGTCCCGCGACCGCCCCGGCCAACACCGGCCGCGTCGGCGCTCCATAGCGCAGCATCCACAGGAAGACGGCAAGTGGGCCGATTCCGATCAGCGGGATGAAGCCCATGCAGATCATCATGTTGGAGCCGACCATGCGCGTGCTCCACATCGGCTCCGGCACCATGAACAGTTCGAGAGCCACCGCCACGGCCACCAGCAGCGGCGCCGCCAGCATCCAGGCCGCGGCTCTTGCCGTCGAAGCGCCCGGCGTCGACAACGCCCGGACCAGGCCAAAGGCGGTGACGGCGAGCACGATGGTGAACACGAACTTCGCCAGGAACCGCATCGTGTGCATGGCGGTCATGATGTCGGGACGCGGGCCGATGGTGAGAAAGAAGACCAGAGCCGCGATCACCGCCGCGGCTGCCGCCGCCATCAACCAGGCCGAGCGCAGCGGCATCGCCTTGCTGCTTGTGTCGGCGTCGAGTGCCTTGATGAGATCCTCCGTCCTCATGTCACTGCCGCCCGAAGCGCCCCTGCCCAAATCGCTTGGCGATCGCGGCAAGCCCGCGATGCAGCGACACCCGCACCGCCGTCTCGCTGACGCCGAGCCTGGCCGCCGTCTCGCCGATGGAGCGGCCGTCGACCGAGATCGAAGAAACGACGGAACGCTGCGCAGCCGGCAGTCCGTCCAGCGCCCGGTTGATGTCGCGTTCGCTGACGGTCTCGGTTTCCGGCTCGGCAAAGGTCTCGGCGATCTCGTCGATCTCGATTTCGATGCGCCGTCCGCGCCGCCGGAAAGCATCGATCAGCTTGAAGCGGGCTATCGCATAGATCCATGGCAACACCGGCGCGTCCTGGCGCCAGGTATGCCGTTTCACATGAATGGCCAGCAAGGTTTCCTGCACGACATCCTCGGGATCGACCCCGCCCTGTACGATCTTGCGCCTCGCAAAGCCGCGAACCAGCGCGGCGATCCGGTGCAAAAAGTCGGCGTAGGCCCTTTCATCTCCCGCGATCGCGGCCCGCATCAGCCGGGAAAGCTCGGCCTCATCCTTGCCGCTCACAAGAGTTCACTCCCCGATCTTCGCGCCTCGGCACCGATTTGTTACGTGTCCGGCGAAATGATGTCCAAGCCAAAGTGCCGCAAAATCACGAAAGTTTGCGGGAGCGGCGACCGATTGAAGCAGCCGAGCAATGTTGACTACTGCTGTCAGGTATCGATAGGTGCAGCCTGCGAAACCAGAACCACCGAGATTGAGGATGACGCCATGAGATACACGCTCTCCACCCTAGCGGGAGCCACAGCGCTGGCCGTGAGCATGATCGCCGGGCCGGCGATGGCCGCGGATGCCGGCATCATCGTCTACAACGCCCAGCATGAGAGCCTGGCCAAGGAATGGGTCGAAGGTTTCACCAAGGAAACCGGCATCAAGGTCACGCTGCGCAATGGCGGCGACAGCGATTTCTCCAACCAGATCGTCGCCGAGGGCGCTTCTTCGCCGGCCGACGTGTTCCTGACCGAAAACTCGCCGGCGATGACCCTGGTCGAAGCGGCGGGCCTTTTCGCGCCGGTCGACGCCGACACGCTGGCGCAAGTCCCGGCCGAATTCCAGCCGAGCAGCGGCAAATGGGTGGGTGTCGCGGCGCGCAGCACCGTCTTTGCCTACAACAAGACCAAGCTCACGGCCGAAAAGCTGCCCAAATCGATGCTCGATCTCGCCGATCCCGCCTGGAAAGGCCGCTGGGCAGCCTCGCCTTCCGGCGCCGATTTTCAGGCCATCGTCAGCGCGCTGCTCGAGCTCAAGGGCGAAGCCGCAACCGCCGACTGGCTGAAGGCCATGAAGGAGAATTTCACCGCCTACAAGGGCAACGGCACGGTGATGAAGGCGGTCAATGCCGGCGAGATCGAAGGCGGAATCATCTACCACTATTACTATTTCGGCGATCAGGCAAAGACCGGCGAAAACAGCAAGAACGTCGAACTGCATTATTTCAAGAACCAGGATCCCGGCGCTTTCGTCTCGATCTCCGGCGGCGGCGTGCTCGCCTCGAGCAAGCACCCGAAGGAAGCCCAGGCGTTCCTCAAATGGGTGACCGGGAAAGGCGGCCAGGACGTGCTGAAGACCGGCACGTCCTTCGAATACGCTATCGGCAAGGACGCGCAGTCCAATCCCAAGCTGGTGCCGCTGGCCGACCTGCAGGCGCCGAAGGTCGATCCGGCGACACTGAACTCCAAAAAGGTGACGGACCTGATGACGGCAGCCGGCTTGCTTTAGGCTGGGTTCGTCCTAAAAGGGCAACGATTGCGCTCCTGCCGGACTTTCCGCAGGAGCGCTCTGTTTTCGAGATGGCATTGTCCATGACGACACATTGCGTTTCCGGCCGCGCCTGCGGCGCCCCCGCCCCGGCGGCAGTGGCGCGGGTGAGGTGATGCAGTCTGTCGTCGATCTCGCACGTTCAGGCCAGGCAGCCAAGCGGTCCCGCAGGCAGGCCATGTCCTGGATCGCGCTTGCTGCCATAATCGTCTCGCTGCTGTCGCTGCTGCCGCTGGCCTTCATCATCTGGACCGGCGTGCAGACGGGCTGGGACACCGTCTCGGCTCTGATCTTTCGGCCGCGCGTCGGTGAACTCCTGGTCAACACCGTGCTTCTGGTGGCGCTCACCGTACCGATCGCCACCGTGCTGTCGGTGGCGCTGGCATGGCTGACCGAGCGCAGCGACCTGCCCGGCGCCCGCCTGTGGGCTTGGCTGTCGGTGGCGCCGCTCGCCATCCCCGCCTTCGTGCATTCCTACGCCTGGATCACCATGGTGCCGACCTTGCACGGCCTGTGGGCCGGCGTGCTGGTCTCGGTTCTCGCCTATTTCCCGTTCCTCTATCTGCCGCTGGCGGCGGCTCTGCGCCGGCTCGATCCTGCTTTGGAGGACGCAGCCGCAGCACTCGGCCTTGGACCATGGCGGGTGTTTTGGCGTGTCGTGCTGCCGCAGCTGAGACTGGCCATTTGCGGCGGCGCGCTGCTGGTCGGCCTGCATCTGCTGGCCGAATACGGCCTCTACGTCTTCATCCGCTTCGACACTTTCACCACGGCGATCGTCGACCAGTTCCAGTCGACCTTCAACGGTCCCGCCGCCAACATGCTGGCCGGCGTCCTGGTGACTTGCTGCTTCGTGCTGCTCGCGCTGGAGGTGCTGGTGCGCGGCGAGGAACGCTATGCCCGCGTAGGCTCGGGTGCCGCGCGCCGCCAGCAGCGCACCAGGCTCGGTCGCGCCACCCTGCCCTGCCTGGCTCTGCCTGCCGTCACCACGCTTCTCGCCATCGGCGTGCCCTTCGTCACCATCGGCCGCTGGCTGGTCGCCGGCGGCGTCGATGTCTGGCGCTTCGACGAGATCGGCCTGGCGCTTGGCCAAACGGTATTCCTGGCGCTCGCCGGCGCCGTGCTCGCCACTATCGCCGCCACACCTATGGCCTGGATCTCGATCCGCGCGCCGGGGCCGCTGCAGCGGCTGCTCGAAGGCTGCAACTACATTGTCGGTTCGCTGCCCGGCGTGGTCATCGCGCTGGCCTTGGTCACCATTACCGTGCGCATCGCCATGCCGCTCTACCAGACGCTGTTCACAATCCTGGTCGCCTATGCCCTGATGTTCCTGCCGCGCGCCTTGATCAGCCTCAGAGCCTCGATCGCACAGGCGCCGGTCGAGCTCGAACGCGCCGCCGCCAGCCTTGGCCGGCCGCCGCTGAAGGCGCTTTGGTCGACAACGATTCGCCTGTCGGCGCCGGGGGCTGCGGCCGGCATGGCGCTGGTCGCGCTCGGCATCATGAACGAGCTGACCGCCACCCAGATGCTGGCGCCCAACGGCACGCGCACGCTGGCCATGGCGTTCTGGTCCTATAGCGGCGAGATCGACTATGCCTCCGCCGCCCCTTACGCCTTCATCATGGTGGCGATGTCGCTGCCGCTGACCTGGCTGCTCTATGTCCAGTCGAAACGGATGGCCGGGCGATGAGCTTTCTCGAAATCAGTGGCCTCACCAAGCACTACGGCCCGGTCGCAGCCCTTGCCGGCATCGAGCTCAGCGCCGCAAGCGGCAGTCGCACCGCGATCGTCGGCCCGTCCGGCTGCGGCAAGACGACGTTGCTGCGGCTGATCGCCGGCTTCGAGGCGCCCGACCAGGGCCGCGTCGTGCTCGACGGCGAGGTGCTGGCCAATGGCGGCCATGCGGTGCCGGCGCACCGCCGCGGCATCGGCCTGGTGGCGCAGGACGGCGCCCTGTTCCCGCATCTCAGCATCGGCGACAATATCGGCTTTGGCATGGCCCGCGGCGAGGACCAGCGCGCCGAGCGCATCGCCGAGCTCGCCTATACCGTCGGGCTGGACAAGGCGATCCTCAAGCGCCGCCCGCACCAGCTCTCCGGCGGCCAGCAGCAGCGCGTGGCGCTGGCCCGCGCCATGGCGATGAAGCCCAGGCTGATGCTTCTCGACGAACCGTTCTCGGCGCTCGACACCGGTCTGCGCGCCTCGATGCGCAAGGCGGTCGCCGAACTACTCGAAGCCGCCGGCATCACCACCATCCTGGTCACCCACGACCAGGCCGAGGCGCTGTCCTTCGCCAGCCAGGTGGCGGTCATGCGCGACGGAAAGTTCTCTCAGATCGGCACACCGCGAGAACTCTATCTGCAGCCGAAAGACCGTATGGTTGCCGAGTTTCTTGGCGACGCCATCATCTTGCCGGCAAAGATTTCAGGCGGCTTCGCCACCTCCTCGCTTGGTCGCATAGCCGTCGACTCGAAGGAGCGGCTCGACATCGCCCGCATCATGCTGCGACCGGAGCAGGTGCAGGTAAAGCGCACGTCGCGCGAAGGCATGTCGGGTCCTGCGGGCACGATATTCGCCGAGGTGACGGACTCGGAATTCGCAGGCTCGATGTGCACCATTGCCGTGCGGCTGTTGAACAACCCCGATCCGCCGGACGCCGCGGCGATCGGCAGCACACCGCTGACCTTACGCAAGCCGGGAATCGACGCACCTGCCGTCGGCGAGATCGTGCGTCTGACAGTTTCCGGCAAGGCGCATGTCTTCGCCTGAACTGCCGATGCGTCGGATTGGCGCGAGCGGCTGCGTCAATCGACTCGTTTCCCAGCATTGTCGAACCAATGCAGCTTCTCGGCCCTGGCCACGACGCGCAGTTGATCGCCGGGTTTGGCCGTGGCGCGGCCGGCCACACGCACGACGATGCGGTTGCCGCCGGCGGCACAGTGAAGAAAGCTTTCGGCTCCCACAGGTTCGACCGCCTCGACCGCCGCAGGCAGAATAAGCGCGCCGGATGATGCCTCGGCACTGAAGGTGACGTCGGCATCCTCAGGGCGGAAGCCAAGCGTGGCGGCGTTCGTAGGCGCGAAGTCAACCGTCTTGCCGTCGGTCAGCGCCGGACCAGCCGGTCCTTGCGAAAGAGGCAGAAGGTTCATCGGCGGCGCTCCGATGAAGGAGGCGACGAAGGTCGATGCCGGCTTCTCGTAGATGTCGAGCGGCGCGCCCGTCTGCTCGACCAACCCGCCATTCATGACGACGAGAATATCGGCCAGCGTCATCGCCTCAAGCTGGTCGTGGGTGACGTAGACCGAGGTGACACCGAGCGAGCGCTGCAAATTCTTGATTTCGACCCGCATCTGGCCGCGCAGTTTGGCGTCGAGGTTGGAAAGCGGTTCGTCGAACAGGAAGACTTTTGGATTGCGCACGATTGCGCGACCCATGGCCACGCGCTGGCGCTGGCCGCCGGAAAGCTCGCGTGGGCGCCGGTCGAGCAGCGCCGTGAGTTCCAGGACCTTGGCGGTCGCGCGAACCCTGCTGTCGATCTCGTCCTTGGGAGTACCCCGGTTGCGCAACCCGTAGGCCATGTTGTCGTAGACCTTCATATGCGGATAGAGCGCATAGCTCTGGAACACCATGGCGATGTCGCGCTCGGTCGGACCGATCGTGTTGACGATCTTGCCGTCGATGGCGACGGTGCCGGAAGAAATGGTCTCAAGCCCGGCGATCATCCGCAGCAGCGTGGACTTGCCGCAGCCGGACGGCCCAACCAGCACGCAAAGCTCCTTGTCGGGAATGGCGATGGAGACACCCCTCACCGCCTCGACGCCGCTGGGATAGACCTTCTTCACATCCTTCAGATCGACGGTCGCCATCGGCTTCTCACTTTTCGGAATCGACAAGTCCGCGCACGAACCAGCGTTGCATCAGCACCACGATCAGGATCGGCGGCAGTATGGCCAGCATCGCGGTGACCATGACCAGATGCCATTGGGTATCGGCATCGGCGAAGGAGACCATCTTTCTAAGTGCGATGACGATGGTGTTCATGTCGTTGCTGTTGGTGACGAGCAGCGGCCACAGGTACTGCGTCCAGCCATAGATGAAGAGGATGACGAACAGTGCTGCGATGTTGGTGCGCGACAGCGGCAGCAGGATGTCGAAAAAGAAGAGCCATGGTCCGGCGCCGTCGACACGCGCCGCTTCCACCAACTCACCTGGAATGGTCATGAAGAACTGGCGAAACAGAAGCGTGGCGGTGGCCGAGGCGATCAGCGGAATGATCAGGCCGGCATAGGTGTCGATCATGCCGAGATCGACCATCACCTTGTAGGTCGGCAGGATGCGCACCTCGACGGGAAGCATCAGCGTGATGAAGATCAGCCAGAAGAAGACCATCCGAAGCGGAAAACGGAAGAACACGATCGCATAGGCCGAAAGGATCGAGATGAAAATCTTCCCCACCGCGATGCCGAGCGCCATGATCGTGGTGTTGAGCAGCAATCGGCCGACACTGACGCCGCCGATGCGGCCGACACCGCCGAACAGCGCCTCGCTGTAATTGTTCCAGACCTGGTCGCCGGGCAAAAGAGGCAATGGCGGCTTGAGGATGGTCTGCAGCGTCTGCGTGGAGGCAACGAAGGTGTAGTAGATCGGGAAAGCGACGATCAGGATGCCCAGGATGAGCACGGCGTGGGCGATGAGGGCGCGAAGCGGGGACTGACCAATCATCGCTCGCGCTCAACCGTAGTGGACTTTGCGTTCCACATAGCGGAACTGGATGGCCGTGAGTGAGATGACGATGACCATCAGGATGACCGACTGCGCGGCCGAATCGCCGAGGATCAAATTGACGAAACCATCATTGTAGACCTTGTAGACCAGCGTCTCGGTGGCCTTGCCTGGCCCGCCGCCGGTGACGGCATGAACGATACCGAAAGTGTCGAACAGCGCATAGACAGTGTTGACGACCAGCAGGAAGAAGGTCGTCGGTGCGAGCAGCGGGAAGACGATGGTCCAGAAGCGCTTCGTCTCCCCGGCGCCGTCCATGGCCGCCGCCTCTATCAACGTCTTCGGCACCGCCTGCAGCCCGGCGACGAAGAACAGGAAATTGTAGCTGATCTGCTTCCAGGCAGCCGCAGATACCAGCAGGATCATGGCTTGGTTTCCGTTAAGCAAGGGATCCCAGGCGATGCCGAGACCTCTCAAGGCGTAGGCCAGCGAACCGATCGAGGGGTTGAACAGAAACAGCCACAACATGCCGGCAATCGCCGGCGCCACCGCATACGGCCAGATCAGCAGCGTGCGATAAAGGCCTTTGCCGCGCACCACCTTCTCGGCCATGACGGCAAGCAACAGGGCCACACCCATGGCGACCATCGCGGTCGCCAGAGAGAACACCAGCGTAACTTTGATCGAGTTGAGGTAGGCCGGGTCGGCCAGCACCTTGCGAAAATTGGCGAGCCCGACGAACTTGCTCTTCAGCCCGAACGGGTCTTCCCTAAGCATCGACTGGTAGAGCGCCTGCCCGGTCGGCCAGTAGAAAAAGATCAGCGTAATGGCGAGTTGCGGCGCCACCAGCAGGTAAGGCAGGGTCTTGTTGGGAAAGACGACGCGTGGAGACAGGGTGATTCCCTCGCTATTCAGGAAATCGTCCACGCGGGTCCGCGTGGACGAGGTTCAACTGACAATCGCTTCAGTTTCCGATCGCTTCCTGAATCGCCTTGTTGCCGCGTGCGACCGCGTTGTCGAGCGCCTGCTGCGCAGTCTGCTGGCCGGCCAGCATCTTCTCGAACTCCTCATTCTCGATGTCGCGCACCTGCGGCAGGTTGACGAGGCGCACGCCCTTCGAGTTCTCGGTCGGCGCCTTGCCCAGCATCTGCAGGATCGGCGTCTCACGGCCCGGGTTCTTGTCATAGAAGCCGGACTTCTTGGTCGCCTCATAGGCAGCGAGCGTCACCGGCAGATAACCCGACTTCTGATGCAGATACTCCTGCACTTCGGTCTTGGACAGGTAGGAGAAGAACGCCGCGACGCCCTTGTATTCCTCGTCCGATTTGTTGCCGAACACCCACAGGCTGGCGCCGCCCGGCGTGGTGTTCTGGGGCGCGCCCTTGGCGTCACTATCATAGGGAAGCTGGCCGATGCCGTAGTTCATGCCCGACTTGACGATGTCACCGAGCCCCCCCGACGATTCGGTGAAGATGCCGCATTCTCCGGCAAGGAAGATCTGCTTGGCTTCGGAGGTACGGCCGCCATATTTGAAGGTGCCGTCCTTGGCCAGGTCGGCGAGCGCCTGGAAATGATCGACGAAGATCGGCGCATTGATCTTGAGCTCGACGTCGGTTCCGGCAAGTCCGTTCTGGTTGGTGCCATAGGAAACGTCATTCCAGGCAGCGAAGGCCTCAAGGTGGATCCAGGTCAACCAGGTCGAGGTATAGCCGCAGGAAGCGGCGCCGCTCGCCTTGATCTTCTTGGCGGCTTCCCACACCTCGTTCCAGGTCTTTGGCGGGTTGTTCACATCAAGCCCGGCCTTCTGGAAGATATCCTTGTTGTAGTAGAGGATGGGCGACGAGGAATTATAGGGGAAGGACAGCATGGTCCCGTCCGGCTTCGAATAGTAGCCGACGATGCCGGGCAAATACTGGCTCTTGTCGAAGGTCACGCCGGCGCTGGTCAGCACATCGGCCACCGGCTTGATCGCACCTTCGGCGGCCATCATGACGCCGGTACCCACGTCGAACACCTGGATGATGTCGGGCGCTTGCCCCGCACGAAAGGCAGCGATGCCGGCATTCAGCGTTTCGGGATAGGTGCCCTTGAAAACAGGGAGAATTTCATAGTCGCTCTGGCTGGCATTGAAATCCTTGGCGATCTTGTCGACCACCTCGGCATTGGCGCCGGTCATTGCATGCCACCAACTGATCTGGGTGGCGGCGAAGGCGGAGGTGGTGGAAAGCAGGGTCAAGGTGGCGGCAACACCGGCCGCAAAGCCGAACAACTTCATGTTTCATCTCCCGTTTGTCATTGGCGAAAGGGGCGCTCCCGCGAACGCAATATGTGTCGCTGATGACAATCGGACAACGGATTTGTTGCTGTTTCGTGAATTTCATACCCGGCTAACTTCGCGCCCCCTCGCCTTGCAACGAGGACAGAGAGAAATGCCAAGCCGGCTCAGCGATAGAATGGGGCATGGTGGGCCTGCAAGGATCGCCGACCGCCCAGCGATGCGTGAAGGGCCCGCGTGACAGCGCCACGCACCTGCACCGTGCGGCCGCCAAACCGGCGCTCGGCCAGATCGAGATCGGCCGAGCGGCATCGCGCCAGGCGCTGCTGTAACCGTGCGTCTGGAATGAGACAGGATCGCCGCAACGTACAACCCGAAAAACCCGCTGTAGTTGTAGTTCGCATAACCGATTCTTCGTCAAGCGTGGCATACTAATCAAGTGGACGGCTTGATTGCTGTGGGAGAGCAGGTGGGGCGAGATGCTGACGGTCTATAATTGTATCGTGCATGAGCACGATCTGAGACTGGTCGCACTGGCAGCGCTCATTTGCGGTATTTCTTCCTTCTCGGCGGTCAACCTGCTTCGCCATGTCGACCGCTCGAGCGAGCGCAACCGCTATACCTGGCTGATGATAGCAGCCACTTCTACCGGCTTCGGTATCTGGGCGACGCATTTCATCGCAATGCTTGCCTTTTCTCCCGGAATCCCCAACGCCTACAATACGGAAATGTCTGCGCTTTCGCTCGCCGGTTCCGTCGCCCTGACCGCTGCGGGCATGTGGATCGCCACCTTGCGCCGGGGCATCGACTACCCTCTGGTCGGCGGCGCGGTCCTCGGCGCTGGTATCGCCGCCATGCACTATATCGGCATGGCCGCCTTCGAGGTCGAAGGGCGCATCGTCTGGAACCCGCTGCTGGTCGGCGTCTCGGTGCTGACAGGCGTCACCCTCGCCGCGCTGGCGCTGCTGGTCGTGTTGCGACGGCCGTCCATGCAGGCCACAATCGCCGCCGCCATCCTGTTGACGCTGGCGATCTGCAGCCTGCACTTCATCGCCATGGGCGCGGTGTCGATCTTCCCGGACTCCTCCATCGAGATATCGCAGTTCACGGTCGAACCGGTGTCGCAGGCCTTCGCCGCCGCTGCAGTCAGCATGGCTATCCTGGTGCTTTCAGCCGCAGCATTGTGGATCGACCTTCGCTTCCGGCGTCACAAGCTCGAGGCCGAGCGCATGCACGGCCTCGCCAACGCCGCCGTCGAGGGGCTGATCGTCTGCGACGGCGCCCGCATCGTCAGCGCCAATGACAGCATCGCGGCACTCACCGGCATTGCGCCGGAAGTGCTGAACGCGATGCTGCTTGGCGACCTCTTCGGCGAACGCACCGCGGCCGGCATGTCCGACTGCAGCGGACAGGCACAGGAAGCCGAACTCAGAGCCCATGACGGCGCCACCATCCCCGTCGAACTTATCGCCAGAAGCATCGACTATTGCGGCAAGCGGCACAGCGTGGTCGCCGTGCGCGACATCCGCGAACGCAGGAAGGCCGAGCAGGAGATCCTGCGCCTCGCCCATTTCGACCCGCTGACCGGGCTCCCCAACCGCCGCAGTTTCTCCGGCCGGCTCGAGGCCGAAATTGCCGCAATGGACCGCGGCGGCAAGGGTGGGCATCTTGCGCTGCTGCTGCTCGACCTCGACCGCTTCAAGGAAGTGAACGACCTGTTCGGGCATGGCGCCGGCGATGCCATGCTGCAGAAGGTGGCGCTATGCGCCTCCGCCGTGCTCCGCCACGGACAGATGCTGGCGCGGCTCGGCGGCGACGAGTTCGCCATCATCGCTCCGAACCTTCCCGATCCGCAGGCGGCCGGCCGCATCGCCGAGGCGGTGCTGGCGGCCATGCGCGAGGAAAACCGGCTGTCGGTCGGTGGCGGGCTGGTGTCGGCCAGCATCGGCATTGCACTTTATCCGCTCGACGCCGATGAGCCGACACTCCTGGTCAGCCACGCCGACACCGCGCTCTACCGCGCCAAGGCCGAGGGCAAGGACACTTACCGTTACTTCGAGGCCTCGATGGGCGCCGAGGCGCGAGACCGGCGCGTGATGGAGCACGAACTGCGCCAGGCCATGGCGCGCGATGAGTTTCGCCTCGTCTACCAGCCACAAAAGGAGATCAGCAGCGGGCGGATGGTCGGGTTCGAAGCGCTGATCCGCTGGCGCCATCCGCAGCGCGGCGACGTGTCGCCGGCGACCTTCATCCCGGTGGCCGAAGACAGCGGCGTCATCATCCAGATCGGCGAATGGGTGCTGGCGACGGCCTGCGCCGAGGCAGCGCGCTGGAAGAACCCTCTCACCGTCGCGGTCAATGTCTCGGCGGTGCAGCTCCACAATCCGAATTTCAGCCGCAAGGTGCATGAAGTCCTGCTCGGCTCCGGCCTGACGCCCGGCAGGCTCGAACTCGAGATCACCGAAACGGCGCTGGTCAAGGACATGCCGCGCGCGCTGGCGACCTTGCGCCAGGTGAAGGCGCTTGGCGTGCGTGTGGCGATGGACGATTTCGGCACCGGCTACTCCTCGCTGTCCAATCTCCGCGCCTTCCCCTTCGACAAGATCAAGATCGACGGCTCATTCATCAAATCAGTCGACAGCAACGGCCAGGTGGCAGCCATCGTGCGCGCCGTTCTGGGGCTTGGCCGCGGTCTCGGCCTGCCGGTTCTGGCCGAGGGCGTCGAGACGCTGGGCGAGCTGAAATTCCTCGACGCCGAGGCCTGCGAGATCGGCCAGGGCTACTATCTAGGCCGGCCCAGCCCGATCGAGGCGTTCAGCGAACTGACCGGCGTCGCGGCACCGGCGGCACAAGACGACGCCGGCGTCAAACAACGCGGCGGCAGCATCTTGATGCTGCCGCCGGCGGCGGCCCTGCGCTCAGCCTAGAGCAATTAGTGTGAAACGGTTTTCCGTCCGAAATTGCGTCGAAACAAAAAAGTTAGCGCGGGTAGCCGTTTCGACGAAACGGTGAACCGCTCTAAGGGGCGAGTGCGGCCTCGACCAGGCGCTTGGCATCCGGTCCTGACCATTCGGCCGGTCCGTTCATATGCGCGATCAGGCAGCCTTCGCCATCGATCAGCATGGTGACGGGGAGGCCTAGTGCCAAGCCACGCGTCTTGACGTCGTTGAACAGCGCCAGCGTCGAATCGCGGTAGTAGCCGAGCGACCCGATGCCGATATCGGCGAGGAACTTCTTGGGCTTCACATCGTCGCCGGCATCGACATTGACCGCGACCACTTCGAAGGCATCGCTGCCCTTTTCCTTCTGCAAGGCGTCGAGCGCCGGCATTTCGGCGCGGCAGGGCGCGCACCACGTTGCCCACAGATTGAGCAGCACGGTCTTGCCGGCATGATCGGCGAGCGTCATCGGCTTGCCGTCGGGACCGTTGAAGGCGAGACTTTCCAGCGATTGCGGCGGATCGGCGGGCAGCAATGCCGCAACCTGGCCGGTGGCTGCGGCGGCAACTTTTTTGGCGCGGTCGCTCTTGGCGGCGCAGGCGACGTCGTCCTTGCTGTTGCCCGCGCCGGCCGCAGGTGCGCTGCCGGTGGCTGCGTTGTTGCCAGACCCGCTCTCGCTGACATATACCGCGACCGCGCCGGCCAGCACGCCCGCCAGCAAAGCGGCGAGGATCAGGCGCGGGGCCGGGAAGTATCTGTTACCGTCTGCCATTTTTCTAAGACTGCTCCGGAGCACGGGTCATAGCGATGAGCGACAAGAAGGCCAGCAACCAGATGTGGGGCGGACGTTTTGCCTCGGGTCCGGCCGCGATCATGGAAGCGATCAACGCGTCGATTTCGTTCGACCGCAAACTCTATGCGCAAGACATAAGAGGTTCGATCGCCCACAGCGAGATGCTGGCTGAAACGGGCATTATTTCGGCGGCCGATCAAGAAAAGATCGCTCACGGGCTGAACACGATCCTGAAAGAGATCGAGGCCGGCACGTTCGAGTTCTCGACCCGGCTGGAAGACATTCACATGAACATCGAGGCCCGCCTCGCCGATCTGATCGGCCCGGCCGCCGGCCGCCTGCACACGGCGCGGTCACGCAACGACCAGGTGGCGGTGGATCTCCGGCTCTGGGTCAAGGACGAATGTTTCCGCGTTGCCGAGGCGCTGAAGGGGCTGATCTCAGCCTTGCTCGAGCGCGCCGAGGAGCATGCGGCAACCGTGATGCCGGGCTTCACCCACATGCAGGCGGCGCAGCCGGTGACCTTCGGCCACCACTGCATGGCCTATGTCGAGATGTTTTCGCGCGACCTGTCGCGCATCCGCGACGCCATCGAGCGGATGGATGAAAGCCCGCTCGGCGCGGCAGCCCTTGCCGGCACCAGTTTTCCGATCGATCGCCACAAGACCGCCAAGGCGCTCGGCTTCCGCGAGCCGATGCGCAATTCGCTGGACAGCGTCTCCGACCGCGATTTCGCGCTGGAGTTTTTGAGCCTGGCGGCGATCTCCGCCACGCATCTGTCGCGGCTCGCCGAAGAAATCATCATCTGGTCGACGCCGCAATTCGGCTTTGTCAGACTGTCGGACAGTTTCTCCACCGGCTCCTCAATCATGCCGCAGAAGAAGAACCCGGACGCCGCCGAACTGGTGCGCGGCAAGACCGGCCGCGTCACCGGCCATCTGGTCGGGCTGCTGACGGTGATGAAGGGCATGCCGCTGACCTACGGCAAGGACATGCAGGAAGACAAAGAATCGGTCTTCGATGCCGCCGAGACGCTCGATCTGATGCTGGCGGCGATGACCGGCATGGTGCGCGACATGACGGTCAATGCCGCAGCCATGAAGAAGGCGGCCGGCTCAGGCCACGCGACCGCGACCGATCTCGCCGACTGGCTGGTGCGCACGCTGGGCCTGCCCTTCCGTGAGGCGCACCATGTCACCGGCCGCGCGGTGGCGTTGGCCGAAGAGAAGAAGGTGAGCCTGGAAAAGCTGTCGCTGGAGGATTTGCAGTCGATCAATCCCGGCATCACGGCAGACATTTTCTCGGTGCTGGCGGTGCAGAATTCGATCAAGAGCCGCACCAGCTTCGGCGGCACCGCGCCATCGGAGGTCAGGAAGCAGATCCGCAGCTGGAAAAAGCGCATCGCCAAGGCATGATGCCGGGGTGCAATGCGCCTAAAACTCGGTTAAAAGCGCAGCACATAAAGTTTCGGACGGATGGATCGATGACCGCAAGCAGGATTTTGGTGACGCTGACGCTGCTGACGGCGATGGCTGCCGTGACCGCTTGCGGCCGTAAGGCTGGTCTCGACACGCCCTATGAAGCGGCCGTCCAGGCCCGCAAGGACGCCGAGCGCGCCAAACAGCCGGTGCCGCCGGAGCCGGAAAAACCGGTCGTGGACAAGAAGTTCATCCTCGACCCGCTGATCTAGAGCCGATGAGACCGGCTTGGTCTTTCTGACCAGGTCTCGTGCTAACTAGGTCTCGTGCTCCAACTTCCGGAAACACTCTCGTGAACCATTTCGATTACCGCGACGGCGTGCTCCATGCCGAGGACGTGGCGATACCAGACATCGCCGCAAGCGTCGGCACGCCGTTCTATTGTTATTCGACGGCAACCTTGACGAGGCACTACCGGGTGTTCGCCGGGGCCTTTGCCGGGCTCGACACGCTGGTCTGTTACGCCTTGAAGGCGAATTCCAACCAGGCGGTGCTGCGAACGCTGGCAAAGCTCGGCGCCGGCGCCGACACCGTCTCGGAAGGCGAAATGCGCCGCGCGCTCGCCGCCGGAATCCCGGCCAACAAGATCGTGTTTTCCGGTGTCGGCAAGACCGCGCGCGAGATGGATTTCGCGCTCGAGGCCGGCATTCTCTGCTTCAATGTCGAATCCGAGCCGGAGCTTGAATTGCTGTCGGCCCGCGCGACCGCGCTCGGCAAGGTGGCGCCGGTGTCGCTGCGCATCAACCCGGATGTCGACGCCAGGACGCACAGGAAGATCTCCACCGGCAAGGCCGAGAACAAGTTCGGCATTCCATGGCAAAGGGCGCGCCAGGTCTATGCCCGCGCGGCCGGTTTGCCGGGCACCAAGCCCATCGGCATCGATACCCATATCGGCAGCCAGATCATCGAGTTGCAGCCCTTTGACGATGCTTTCGCGCTTCTGGCGGAACTGGTCCGCGCGCTGCGCGCCGATGGCCACGCCGTCGAGCATGTCGATCTCGGTGGCGGCCTCGGCATCCCCTACCGCACCGACAACAGCCCGCCGCCTCTGCCCGATGCCTATGCCGATATCGTCAGGAAGCATCTGACAAAGCTTGGGGTGAAGGTGATGTTCGAGCCGGGCCGGCTGATCGTCGGCAATGCCGGCATCCTGGTCTCGGAAGTGATATTCGTGAAGGAAGGCGACGCCAAGAACTTCCTCGTCGTCGACGCCGCCATGAACGATCTGATCCGGCCGACGCTCTACGATGCCTTCCACGACATCAAGCCGGTGGTGCAGCCGCCGGCCGACACGCCGCGCATGGCGGTCGACGTCGTCGGCCCGGTCTGCGAGACCGGCGACTATCTCGGCCTCGACCGTGACCTGCCCCGGCTCAAGTCTGGCGACCTCATTGCCGTCACCACCGCCGGCGCCTATGGCGCGGTGCAATCCGGCACCTACAACACCCGCCTACTTGTGCCTGAGGTTCTGGTCGACGGCGACCGTTTCCACGTCGTGCGCCGGCGCCAGACCTATGACGAGCTGATCGGCCTGGATTCGGTGCCCGACTGGCTGAAATAGAAGCCGCAGCGCCGGCTGCGCTACAGCCGGTTCTGGATGAGCAACCTTGCGTCGGCGATGCTGTCCTCGTCGCGGCGGTAGAACGTCCATTGCTTGATGCGCTTGGGCCGCAGCAGGCCGGCCTGGGTAAGCACGCGCATATGTTCGGAGAGCGTCGCCTGCGTAATGCCGAGCTTCTCCGCGATCAGCAGCGCGCAAACGCCGTCCTCGACCAGATCGCCGTCTGCCTGGGCCGGGAAATGCGCCTGCGGATCCTTCAGCCAGTCGAGGATCTGCAGCCTGCGTTCATTGGCGATCGCCTTGAAGACATCAACCTCTTGCATTTAGCCATTTTGCCAAGTTACTAATTGCTGTCAATCCCAAGGAGATGGTCATGACGAACGGCAACACCGTCACGCGCGAACGCATTGCCGCGATGGAACCGCGCATCCGCCGCTATATGAGGCACACGCCGGTGCTGCGCGTCGACATGGCCGATTTCGACCGGCCGCCGCTGGCGGTCGACCTCAAGCTCGAATGCCTGCAGCATTCCGGTTCGTTCAAGGCGCGCGGCGCCTTCACCAATCTGCTCGAACGGCCGGTGCCTGCGGCCGGCGTGGTTGCGGCTTCGGGCGGCAATCATGGCGCCGCAGTCGCCTATGCCGCCATGCGGCTTGGCCACAAGGCGACGATCTTCGTTCCCGAAGTCAGCCCGGCGGCCAAGCTGCAGCGCATCCGCGGCTACGGCGCCGAACTGATCGTCGGCGGCGCCCGCTATGCCGAGGCGCTGGCCGCCAGCGAGGCTTTTGCCGAAAAGACCGGCGCGCTGCAGATCCATGCCTTCAACCAGGAGGAAACATTGGTCGGCCAAGGCACGCTCGGCCTCGAAATCGAAACCGATCTGCCCGACATCGACACGCTGCTGGTCGCTGTCGGCGGCGGCGGCCTGATCGGCGGCATCGCCGCCTGGTTTGCCGGCCGCATCAGGATCATCGCCATCGAGCCCGAAGGCGCGCCGACGCTGCATCGCGCCTTCGAGGCCGGCCACCCCGTCGATGCGCCCGCCGAAGGCGTTGCCGCCGATTCGCTGGCGCCCAAACGCGTCGGCGAGATGATGTTCCCGATCGCCGAGGCTTTTGTCGAGCGCTCCATTCTGGTCACCGACGACGCCATCATCGCCGCGCAAAAGGCGCTGTGGGAGCGGGTGCGGATCATCGCCGAGCCGGGCGGCGCAGCGGCCTTCGCAGCGCTGCTGTCCGGCCGCTACACGCCGGCGCCGGGCGAGCGGATCGCCGTCCTTGTCTGCGGCTCGAATACCGATCCGGCGAAATTCTAAACCTTGCTTCGACTGAAGTGGGACGCAAACCCGCCAAGCTTTTCAAGTTTTCCGGAACCGCCTCGCCTTTGCCGTGTTTGCTGGTAAACTTCTGCTTGTTGAGTCCGGGCTATCCCGCCCGGGCAGGAAGGGCCGATGACGGAACGCCCCATTTCCAGTGGCGATCGCAGCCTGGCCGGGCGGCTTGCCCTGAGCCGGCTGGCGACACGGGTCTCGATGACGGTCGAGCGCGGCTGGCCGCTGCTTCTGCCGCTGCTCATCATCGCGAGCCTGTTTCTCAGCCTCTCCTGGCTCGGCCTTTTCCCTCGGCTGCCTGACATTGCGCGCATTATCCTGGTCACTGCGTTCGGTATTGCCACGCTGGCGGCGCTCTATCCGCTGCGTTTCTTCAAGCTTCCATCCGCCGCTGAAATCGACCGCCGTATCGAGGCCGCCAACCAGCTGCAGCACAGCCCGGTGCTGGTGCAGACCGACCGTCCCAGCGGCAAGGAAAGCATCTTTTCCCAGGCGTTGTGGCGCGAACACCAAAAGCGCATGGCCGACAAGCTCGGCAGCCTTGGCGCCGACCTGCCGCGTACCCGCGTGCCGGAGCGCGATCCGTGGGCATTGCGTGCCGTGGCGGCGCTGCTGTTGGTCACCGCTTTTGCCTTCTCCTTCGGACCGTCCGGCGGCAGGATGTCCGATGGTTTCAGTGCCCATGCGGCGCGCGACATCGTACCGCCGCGCATCGATGCCTGGGTGACCCCGCCGGCCTATACCGGCAAGCCGCCCATCTTCTTGACCGCGCCAGTCATCGATGGCAACGCCAAGCAGGCGGTTGCCACCTTCACCGTGCCGCAAGGCAGCGACGTCTCGCTGCGCGTGACCGGCGGCTCCGGCGAGGAAACGCTAAGCTTTGCCGACAAGGGCGGCAATGCTCGCGCCATCGACCCGTCGGGACCACAGGTGGCGGCCGTCAAGGCAGCGGCGGTCAACCCCGCGACCCCCAAGCTGCGCCAGTTCACCGGCAAGCTGACCGCCGACGGCACGCTGACGCTGAAGTCGGGCGAAGCCGATCTCGGTCGCTGGGCCTTCGCGGTGATCCCCGACAAGCCGCCGACGATCCGCTTCGTCGGCGAGCCCAAGCGCGCCGTCAACGGCGCTTTCGAGCTCAACTACCAGATCGACGACGACTATGGCGCGGCCACCGCCAAGGCGGTTTTCGCGCTGGCCGATCCGGCGGCGCCCGATGCGCATCCGCTCTACGGTCCGCCTGAATTGCCGCTGGCGCCGCCGCGCCGCGGCGGCAAGGCGAACGCCGCCAGGACCACCAAGGACCTCACCGAACACGTCTGGGCCGGCGCCAGCATCAAGCTGTCGCTTGTCGCCACCGACGATGCCGGACACACCGCGACCAGCGAAACCAAGACTATTGTGATGCCGGAGCGGCCCTTCGCCAACCCGCTGGCGCGGGCGGTGGTCGAGCAGCGCCGCCTGCTGGCGCTCGACGCCAATGCCAAGCCGCGTGTGCTCGACCTGATGGACGCCATCACCCTGCGGCCCGAGGACACGTTCGACAACATGTCGCATTACCTCGCCATTATGAGCGCCCGCAGCCGGCTGAAGATGTCGGACAGCGACGATCAGTTGCGCAACGAGGTTGCCTATCTCTGGGAAATCGCGCTCGGCATCGAGGAAGGCAATCTCTCGTCCGCCGAAAAGCGGCTCCGCCAGGCCCAGCAGGCGCTGCAGGACGCCATCAAGCGCGGCGCCAGCGACGAAGAGATCGAAAAGGCGATGAAGGAACTGCGCGAGGCGATGAACGAATTCCTGCAGGAATTCGCCGAGCGCGCCAAGCAGAACCCGAACGCGCCGCAGATGCAGCAGAATGGCCGCGAGCTGCGTCAGAGTGATATCGACCGCATGATGGACCAGATCGAGAATCTGGCGAAGTCGGGCGACCGCGACAAGGCGCAGGAGCTGCTGTCGCAGCTGGAAAACATGCTGAACAACCTGCAGGCCGGCCGTCAGCAGCAGGGCGGCGAGCAGGACAGCGAGATGCGCCAGCAGATGGACAAGCTGGGCGAGATCATGCGCCGCCAGCAGGAGATGATGAACGACACCTACCGCATGGACCAGATGCAGCGCGGAGATAATCAGCAGCCCGGCGAAGGCAATGGCGACGACCCGGACCAGCCGGGCGTCGGCAAGGATCGCGATCCTCTCGCCCGGCCGAAGTCGATGACACCGCAGGAATTCGCCGATGCGATGAAGCAGCTGCAGGAAGGCCAGGGCCAGTTGCAGAGCGAACTCGACAAGCTGAAGAAGGGCCTGGAAGGCATGGGCATGCAGCCCAATGAGGGGTTTGGCGACGCTGGCAAATCCATGGGCAATGCCGAAAAGTCGCTTGGCGAAGGCGAAGGCGACCAGGCAGTCGGCCACCAGGGTCGCGCGCTGGAAGCGCTGCGCAAGGGCGCCAAGGAGATGATGAAGCAGCTGCAGGCGATGCAGGGCGACCAGGGCGGCAGCCAGGAAGGCGGCCGCCAACAGGACGCCGGCCGCGATCCGCTGGGCCGACCGCGCGCCAGCCGCGGACCCGATTTCGGCGATTCGGTGAAGGTGCCCGACGAGATCGACGTGCAGCGCGCCCGCCAGATTCTCGAGGCGATTCGCAAGCGGCTCGGCAACGCGCTCAGCCCCGACATCGAGCGCAGCTACCTCGAGCGGCTGCTGGAGCTGAAGTAGCCTCCAAGGCAACATCCGTCGAACTGAATGGTATCAGCGCCATGCCGAAACTCGGTGCCGTCACGCCCATCCTGCGCATCTTCGACATCGCCAAGGCACGCGAATTCTATGTCGACTTTCTCGGCTTCAAGGTCGAGTTCGAGCACCGCTTCGACGACAATGCGCCGCTCTACATGGGTGTAATCCGCGACGGCTGTGTCCTGCATCTGAGCGAACATCATGGCGACGGCGCGCCGGGTATAGCCATGCGCATCAAGGTCGAGGACATCGCGGCATTGCACCGCGAACTGATCGGCAAGAGATACCGCTACGCCCGGCCGGGCCTCGAAACCACGTCGTGGCAGACCCGTGAAGTGTCGGTCGGCGACCCCTTCGGCAATCGCCTGCATTTCTACGAGGATGCAACAGACTAAGCCGGCCGGTTGACGAACGCCTCGCGGATCGCCTCCTGCATGCCGTCGATAGCTTCGCCTGAGGCATTTGGGCTACGGTGCATCACCACATTCGAGGAATCGATATGGCCGAACCCGTCAGCGGCGGTGAGCTCGCGGCAGCCATCGGGAATGTTGCTGTGCGAGATCGGCGCGATCGCCAGGCCGGAGGTGACGGCGAGCTTCAGGCCGCCGGTGGTGTCGCTGGTATAGGCGACACGGTAGGCCAGCCCACGCTGCTCCAGCGATTTGATGGCGAAGTCCTTGCACCAGCCGGCCCGGTTGTAGAGCGCGATCGGCACCGGCCGCTCCTCATGCATGTGATGCAGGCTCGATGTCACCCACACGGTCGGATCGTGCATCAGCACCTCGCCGCCGGAAGGATCCTGCCATTCGAACACCACGGCGAGGTCGAGTTCACCGGCCGCCAACGCCGCCAGCTGGGCGCCCGAATGTGCATAGCGCACGGTGACCTCGACCTTGGTGTGACGCTTCGAGAAGGCGCCGAGCGCGCGCGACAGGATGGCGTGACCATATTCCTCGGGAATGCCGATGCGCACAGGCCCGCCAAGCGGTGCCGCCGCCATCGATGCCGCCGTCTCGTCGAGCAGCGAGACGATGCGGCGGGCATTGACGATCAGCTCGCCGCCACGGCGCGTCAGCGCCACGCCGCGCGAGCCGCGTTCGAACAGGCTGTCGCCGACCAGCTCCTCGAGCTTCTTCATCTGCATCGACACCGCCGACTGGGTGCGCCCGGCCTGCTCCGCCGCCCGGGTGAAATTGCCCGCTTCGGCAATGGCGACGAAGGTGCGCAGGAGATCGCTGTCGAGGGCTGGCCGCATCGAATCCGTCATAAGCAAATTTGATCGCTGGTATCATTCCAATTCGTTTGCAACATGTCAAACGCCGCAGCATAGTCCGCTCACCCATTGGATATGCCGCCGCGAAACCGGCTGTGGACCAATCAAAGAGTCCTCACTCATACCCGCTGCCCGAAACGGTGGCGGGTTCTTTTTACCCCATGGCCGGGCGGCTGCGGGCAGTCAAGGCAAGGGCCGGCAGAACAACATGCGCAACCGGATCGTTCTCGGCATCATCAGCCTGTGCCTTGGCGTGCTGGTGTTCTCGCTCCAGGACCCGCTGGTCAAGGCGGTGTCGGCCGGCTATCCCGTGACCGAGGTGATGTGGATCCGCTCGATCGTCGCTTTGCCGATCCTGGTCGTTCTCGTTCGCGCCGATGTCGGCCTGCGGGCCATTGTCTCGAAGCGGTTCGGCCTGCTGACGATACGCGCCTTCGTCCAGTTCTCCTCCTATACGGTCTACTATCTGGCGATCGCTGCCTTGCCGCTCGCCGACGCGGTGGCGCTCTATTTCATGGCGCCCCTGTTCATCATGGCGATAGCCGGGCCCTATCTCGGCGAGCGGGTATCCTGGCAGGCTCTCGCCACCGTGCTGATCGGCATGCTGGGCGTGGTCGTGATGCTGCCCCCGGGCGCCGGCCTGTTCGACTGGGCGGCGCTGCTTTCGTTGGGCTCGGCTTTGCTCTACGGCTTTTCACAGCTGATGGCGCGCAAGATCGGCGACACCGAATCCTCCACCGTCATGGCCTTCTACCAGAACGGCGCCTATCTGGTCGGCGCCGCTGCGGTTGCCGGCACATTCTGGCTTGCCGGCATAACCCATGCTGTCCACCCCAGCCTCGAATTCCTGGTGCGGCCGTGGGTCTGGCCGACGACCCCGGATTTCCTCAAGATGGCGGCCTGCGGCTTCGTCGCTTCGGCCGGGATGATTCTGCTGTCGCAGGCCTACAGGCTGGCGCCCGCCAACCGCGTCGCCACATTCGAATACACCGGGATTATCTGGTCGCCGCTGTGGGGCTTCCTGTTCTTCGACGAGGTGCCGCGCTCGACCACCGCCATCGGTGCGGCGCTGATCATCGGCGCCGGTCTGCTGGCGCTCAACACCGAACGGCGCCGGAGCGCTGCGCCTGTCCTCGCCGCGTCTCAGGATGCCGCCTGAAGCGTGTCAGGCGAAGCAGGCGAGCGCCTGGTCGACCCGCGAGCGGATTTCGGCCAGCGTGAAAGGCTTTTGCACGACGTCGATAATGATGCCGTTCAATTCCTCGGCGCGCTCGCGCTGGTCGGCATAGCCGGTCATCAGCAGGATCTTCATGTCAGGGAAAAGCCTGGCTGCGGCGATCGCCATCTCGATGCCATCCATTTCCGGCATGCGGATATCGGAGACGACGAGGTCGTAACCGCCGCCTGCAGCACTGACCATCGCCAGCCCCTGCGCGCCGTCGGCGGCGATATCGATCGAGTGCCCGGCGCGTTCGAGCGCGCGGGCGGCGAGGGTGCGGACGGACTCATCGTCCTCGACGATCAGAAGCTTTGCCATGGGCCGGAATTTGGCGGGCAAAAGTTGACTTTTTCTGAAAATTTGAAGCGTCGGGGGCCTTTTCTCAGGCATCGCCTTTGACGACACCGACAAACGGCAGTTCGCGAAAAGCGTGAGCGACGTCCATGCCGTAGCCGACGACGAAGTAATCGGGACAGTCGAAGCCGACATAGTCGGCGTTCAGCTCGGTCTGGCGGCGCATGCGCTTGTCCAACAGCACCGCGATGGCGCAGCTTTTGGCGCCGCGCGACAGCATCAGGTTGCGGGTGAAGGAGAGCGTCTTGCCCGACTCCAGGATATCGTCGATCAGCAGCACGTCGCGGCCGGCGACCTCATTGTCGATGTCGCGCAGCACCCTCACGTTGCCGCTGGTGGTGCCGGCGCCATAGCTGGAAATGAAGATGAACTCGACCTCGGGCGACAGCCCGACATCGTGCATGGCGCGGATCAAATCGGCGGCGAAGATGAACGAGCCCTTCAGCACCGAAATCACCAGCAGGTCGTGATAGTCGTGCTCGGCGATCTCCTTGGCGAGTTCGAGATTGCGCCGCGCGATCGCGGACGCCGAAAAGAGGACCTCGATGTCCTTGCCGCGCACAACTGGCATCAACAACCTTTCCAGAGAAACCGACTAGCCGGCGAAGGTGACCGCCACGGCCTTGACGCCGTTTCTAGGCACATCGAGGCGGCTGGAAAAGCCGAATCTTTCGCCGGGCGCCAGAGAACGGTTGGATGTCCCCAGAGTATAGCGGGTGATGCGGCTGTCATTGCCGGTGACACGTATCTCCAGCGGCGGCAATTGTCCCGCCTTCAAACCGTCATTGACGGCCTCGCCATCCACGAACAGCACCGGGGCGGGTCCCGAGGCGTCGACACGCGAGGTGACGCCGGCAATGCTGAGTACGGCGCCCGCCGGCTGTTCGACTGTCCAGAACGGCGTCTGGCGCACCAGCGCGTGGCCACCCGAGACCCAGAAGGCGGCAAGGGCCGCACCGATGCCGGCAATCCAGAAGATCGGCCCGCCACGCGATGCCGGCCGCCCGGCTGACGCATCTGATTTGCGCAGCATCTCCATGCCTTCCATCGACGGCGTCGCGATGTCGCGCGCCGGCGTCGGCATGGCTTCTATCAGTGGGATCAGCTGCGGCAGCACCTCATAATCCGCATCGACGATGTCGGTCGCCACAGGACGCGATTCCGGTGCGACACTTGTCCCGGTCATGATTTCGCCGGAAACCGGGCGCGCGGTTCGTTGCTCAGCCATCATGGCCCCGCTGTTGCCTCTTCGTTTCTTTTGCGTAAATGGAAATGGTTAACGCTTCCCCACCGGAACCCTTGTGACGCATTCAAAAACAGCGAAAATTAACCGACGGTTAACCATGGCGGCCGATGGTCGTTGGACAGAAAGGGTTGGCACGCCGCCGCCACACACCTCAGGTCGTCGCACGTGATCCGCTTCGAAAATGTCGGCCTTCGCTATGGCATGGGTCCGGAAATCCTCCGCGACATCTCCCTGCACATTCCGGAGAGCTCCTTCCAGTTCCTGAGCGGGCCCTCGGGCGCCGGCAAGACGACGCTGCTGCGCCTTCTGTTCATGTCGCTGAAGCCGACACGCGGGCTGATCACCATCTTCGGCAAGGACCGCTCGCGCATCTCGCGCGCTGAACTGCCGCATCTCAGGCGCCGCATCGGCGTGGTGTTCCAGGATTTCCGCCTGCTCGACCACATGACCACCTATGAGAATGTCGCTCTGCCGCTGCGCGTGCGCGGCCGCGAGGAAGCGAGCTACCGCACCGACGTCACCGAACTTTTGAAATGGGTCGGCCTGGGCGAGCGCATGCATGTGCTGCCGCCGGTCCTTTCGGGCGGCGAAAAGCAGCGCGCGGCAATCGCTCGGGCCTTGATCGAACAGCCCGAAATCCTGCTTGCCGACGAGCCGACCGGCAATGTCGACCCGCCGCTGGCGCGCCGGTTGCTCAGGCTGTTCATTGAGCTCAACCGGCTCGGCACCGCGGTGGTGATCGCCACTCACGATCTCGGCCTGATGGAGCAGGTCGACGCGCGCCGCATGATCCTGGCCGGCGGAAGGCTGGATATTTATGACTGAGCTATCGGCCGAACAGCTGCATGAAGACGCCGCCGAGCCCGCAACGACGACGCAGCGCGTCCAGCGCCGCATGGCGCCGATCGTGCCGGCGCAGAATATTGCCGGCCGCGCCTTGGTGCTGGTCATCGCCATCATGACCTTCCTGTCCTGCCTGACTTTCGGCGCCGTCACGCTGGTGCGCGACACTGCCTCGGTCTGGGAAAACCAGATCTCGCGCGAGGCGACGATTCAGATCAAGCCGGTCGACGGCCTCGACATGCAGGCAGCCCTTGCCCAGGCCTCGCAGATCGTCGGCGAATTCCCCGGCGTGAAGGAAACCCGGATCATCGATCGCGACGCCACCGCGCGCCTTTTGGAGCCATGGCTGGGCTCGGGCCTGAATATCGACGAATTGCCGGTGCCGCGCCTGATCATCGTCACCATCGACGAGACCAGCCCGCCCGACTTCAGCGCCATCCGTGCGGCGCTCACGCCCAAGCTGCCGAGTGCTTCGCTCGACGATCACCGTACATGGGTCGACCGGCTGGTCGCCATGGCCCGCACCACGGTCACCATCGGCATCGCCGTGCTGGTCCTGATGCTGTCGGCGACGGTGCTGACCGTAGTGTTTGCGACGCGCGGCGCCATGGCGGGTAACGGCCATATCATCGAAGTGCTGCATTTCGTCGGCGCCGAGGCGCGCTTCATCGCGCGCGAATTCCGCTGGCATTTCCTGGTCACCGGGATGAAGGGCGCGGCCGCCGGCGGCGCAGCCGCGATCCTGGTTTTCATCGTCTTTTCCTGGTGGTCGTCGCGCAACATGGCAACGCCGCAGGCCGACCAGGCCACCGCTTTGTTCGGCAATTTCGCCATCGGATCGGCAGGCTATCTCGGCGTCGGCCTGATGGTGCTGGTGATCGGCGGACTGACGGCGGCGACCTCGCACGCCACCGTCGTCGCCTATCTCAGCGACATCGATGTCCGCCAGCCGGATGCGGGGTGACCCGTGAGGGCAGAAGCGAAAACAGTTCGGGGGCAAGGACAGGAATGGAAGGGACGATCACGGATCGAAAACCGACGTAACGCAATGTGCGCTTTTTTCCTTACCAAAAAGGCATTTCAGGATTAACCATAGGATGATGAACGCGCGGGAGTCGACCGGAACGGCTGGACAGATGCCAGTGGTGCGTTTGCGTGTGCGTACCGGGCTGGGCCGTTTGCGCACCGCCCTGCGTCTCGCCTCCCTCTGTCTACTGCTGCTGGTGGCCCTGTTTGCCGGTGGCTTCGGCTGGTTCGCCAGCAAGGTCAGCCACATGACGACCCCGACCAACCCGGCCAAGGCCGATGCGATCATCGTCTTGACCGGCGGTCAGGCCCGCCTCGACGCAGCACTCGATCTGCTTGCCTCCGGCAAGGGCGAGCGGCTGCTGATCTCAGGCGTGCATCCCTCTGCCAGCCGCCGCCAATTGCAGGCTGCTACCGGCGGCGACAAGGCGCTGTTTTCCTGCTGTGTCGACATCGACCGCGCCGCGCTCGACACGATCGGCAATGCCGAGGAAAGCGCTAAATGGGTGGAGAGCCACGCCTATGGCAGCGTCATCCTCGTCACCAACAATTACCACATGCCGCGCAGCCTGCTCGAGATGGGCCGCCTGCTGCATGGCGCCAGGCTTGAACCCTATCCGGTGGTCAACACCAATCTGGACAATGGCGACTGGCTGACCAAGCCGGAAGCGCTACGCGTGCTTCTGACCGAATACAGCAAATACCTGCTGGCGCTTGCGCGCGGCGTCGTCCCGGTCCGCCAGACCGCCGACAGCGTCGCACTGGCCGAGGTTTCGACCGCCAAGGACTAAAGCAATTCCAGGAAAAGTGTGTAGCGGTTTTCCCGGGAAAAGCACGTACGCTTTCCCTTGGGAATTGCGTCCAGACAGACGACTCTGACGGCGCTCGATTACCCCTTGGCCGTGCCGTCTTCCGCGCCACGCAGCCGCGCAATCTCCTGTTCGAGGCTTTCAATCCGCTTGTCGCGTTCGGCGAGTGCGGCCGCGACATCGGCGGCCTCGAATCGCTGCGGAATGTGTTGCGGGCAATTGGCATCCCAGGCCGAGACGGTGAACAAGATGACCTGCTCGGGGCGCGCCTTGTAGTCCTGCGGCATCAGCCTTGCCAGAAGATCGGCATCGTCCTCGACGACGCGCGCCGTGCCCCAGATCTTGACGCGCTGGCGATGCGCATAGTCGATCAGGAACAGGAATGCCTGGTTGTTGTCGGCGAGATTCCCTTGCGTGATGAACTGCCTGTTCCCGGAGAAATCGGCGAAGCCGATGGTCTTTTCGTCCAGCACCTTGAGGAAGCCGGCTGGCCCGCCGCGATGCTGGATATAGGGCTGACCCTCGCCATTTGCGGTCGACAGGAAGACGCTGGTCTGCGCCGCGATGAAGTCGGCGAGGTCGGGCGTGATATGGGCGCGCCATCCGCCGCGCTCCTCGGCGCTGGCATAGCCCTTGCGCGAACCTTTGCGGGTCTGGATCGCCTTGACGGTCGGCGTGAAGGCGACATCGCTGGTGAAAGTATGAGCATTCATGGAAGCCTCCGCGAGGCCGAAACACGGCCATTGTACGCGAAGAGGTAGATCCTTCCATGTTTTGGATGTAGATGGCATAGTTGCAAGCTATCCTTCCAATTTCCGGAAGAAAGTATGGATCGTCTCGAAGCCATGTCGCTGTTCGTCGCCGCGGTGGAAGCGGGCAGCCTTTCCGCTGCCGGCCGCCATTTCGGCATTCCACTGGCAACGGTCAGCCGCAAGGTTTCCGACCTCGAAAAGCACCTTCAGGCGCGCCTGCTGAACCGTTCGACCCGGCAGCTCACGCTGACCGATGCCGGCCAGGTCTATCTCGCCGCCTGCCGCCGCATCCTCGGCGAGGTCGGCGAAGCCGAACGCACCGCTGCCGGCGAATACAGCACGCCGACCGGCGACCTGTTCATCACCGCGCCGGTCGTCTTTGGTCGCCTGCACGTGCTGCCTGTCGTCACCGAATTCCTGGCGGCTTATCCTCAAGTCAACATTCGCCTGACGCTGGCTGACCGGATAACCCAACTGGCGGAGGAACATCTCGACCTTGCCATCCGCATCGGCGAGCTTGCGCCTTCGAGCCTCATTGCCATCCGCGTCGGCGCGATCCGTCGCGTCGTGTGCGCCAGCCCCGCCTATATCGCCGCGCATGGCATGCCGCGGACGCCGGACGATCTGGCCGCGCATGAATGCATCAGTTTCGAAGGGCCTGCAGCGCTCGCCAGTTGGAGCTTTGCCGGCGACAAGGGCGAACTGATCGTGCCGATCCGCTCACGGCTGCGCGTCAACACGGCGGAAGCTGCAATCGATGCCGCGATTGCAGGCGCCGGGATGACGCGGGTGCTCTCCTACCAGATCGCGGACGCATTACGTTCCGGCGTGCTCGTCCCGGTCTTGCGACCCTTCGAGCCGCAGCCGTGGCCGGTGAGCCTCGTCCATGCCGGCCAAGGCCTGCTGGCGGTGAAACTCAGGGCGTTCCTCGATTTCGCCGCTCCGCGGCTGAAGCAGCGGCTATTGCAGGCGACGTGGTGAGTTGAGACTGGCTTGAGTCAGTGGCGAGCCGGCCTATGTCAGGCCATTGCGGCGTTTCCTTTTTGCCCGCGCTTGGTGTAACCAACGCACACCTCCTCAACGGGCCCTTCCCCGCATGCTCTATATCCGCTCGCTGGCGTTCAACTTCGTCTTCTATGTCAATCTGACCGTCCAGATGGTCCTCTGGACCCCTTACTACTTCCTCTCGCCACGCCATCGCGCCTGGTTCGTGCCGAAATTCTGGTCGCGCACCAGCCTGTGGCTCTACGACAAGATCGCCGGCACCAGGAGCGACATCACCGGCGTCGAGAACCTGCCGGAGGGCTCTTTCATCCTGGCGCCGAAACACCAGTCGTTTTGGGACGCGATCGCCTTCTTTCCCTTCCTCCACGATCCGCTTTATATCCTGAAGCGCGAGCTGACCTGGATCCCCTTCTTCGGCTGGTACATCCTGAAGATGCGGATGATCCCGGTTCACCGCGGCAGCCGCTCCAAGGCGTTGAAGCAGGTCGTTGCATCGACAAAGCAGGAGATGGGGCGCAATCCGCGCCAGCTGATTATCTACCCCGAAGGCACGCGCCGAGCGCCAGGCGACGAGCCGGCTTACAAATACGGCATTGTCGAGCTCTATACGCAGCTTGGCGTCCCGGTGGTACCGGTCGCCCATGTCGCCGGCCTCTATTGGCCTCGCCGCAAATTCTTGCGCTTTCCCGGCACCATCAAGGCCCGCTTCCTGCCGCCGATTCCGCCCGGGCTCGGCAAGGACGAATTCATGGACCGGCTGATCGGCGATACGGAAGCCGCCTGCGACCAGCTGCTGATCGAGGCATCGCAGGCTCCTAACCCGCCGCAAATGCCGCCGACGGCGGTCAAGCGGCTGGCCGAACTCGCCGCGGCCGCCAAAGCAATTCCAGGAAAAGTGTGAGCGGTTTTTTCCGTCCTGAATCGCGCCAAAACAAAAAAGACCAAAGCTTGATCTCTTCTGCGGGCCGGCTCAAGGCCACGCCGCCAGCGCCGTTGTCAGCACCAGCGTCGCCGCGAAGGCCAGATTGATGATCCGCGACGCCAGCGGCTGGCGCAGGGTGCGGGCGAAGGCCGCGCCGGCCAGCAGCCACAGCACATGGATGGCTACGATCATCAGGGTGAGAACCGCCAGCCTGGCCGGGATGCCGAGAGCATCGGCGCCGGCTGCGGTCGCGGAGCCAGCAAGGACCGCAGCAATCGCCACATAGGCTTTCGGGTTGGCAACGGCGAGCAGGAAGCCGCCGAGGAAGGTCGGCAGAACCGCGCTGCTGTCACGCGCGGCCAGCGGCGGCGCTGTCGCTATTCTGTAGGCGAGGTAGAGAATATAGGCGGCGGAAGCGACCGCCAGCACTGGCGCTACGCCCGGCATCGAGGTGAGGATAGCCTTGATGCCTGGTGGCCACCACCAGCAGCACCGCGACCGTGCCTAAAATGATCCCCGATGTGTAGTGAAGCGAATTGCGCAGGCCGAAGGCGGCCCCTATCGCCGTGACGCTGATCGTCGCCGGGCCAGGACTGCCCATTACGACGGTTGCCGCCAGCACCAGCGCCAGCAATTGCTGCCAGGGCTGCGCCTGCGATAGAATGTCTGCGGCCATGCTGCCTCTTCTCCCAATAATGGAGAACAGTGTGGCAAGGCGGACAGCCGTCGTCTTGGACGATCGTGCCGAACCTGCGCGGCTAGGCGCTGGCCTTGTCCAGCGCCACGAGATCCTCCGCGCTGAGCTTCAGCGATGCGGCGCGCACCAGGCTGTCGACCTGATCCAGCGTCGTGGCGCTGGCGATCGGCGCGGTGATGCCGGGCTGCGCCATCACCCAGGCGAGTGCTACTTCCGCCTGCTTGGCCGAATGGCGCGCCGCCACAGTGTCGAGTGCGGCCAGAATGCGCATGCCGCGCGCATTGAGATAAGCCTTCACGCCGCCGCCGCGTTCACTTTTGCCGAGATCGGCCTCGCTACGGTATTTGCCGCTCAAAAACCCCTTGGCGAGGCTGAAATAGGTGATGACGCCGATATCCTCGGCCACGCACAGATCATGCAGCGGCCCGTCGAAGGATGAGCGGTCGTAGAGATTGTATTCCGGCTGCAGCACGCTGTAGCGCGGCAGCCCGCGCAGGCTGGCAACATCGAGCGCGGCGCGCAGCTGGCCGGCGTCAAGATTCGAGGCGCCGATATGGCGGACCTTGCCGGCAGCGAGCAGCTTCTGGTAGGCGCCGAGCGTCTCTTCGTACGGCGTGGTCGGGTCCGGCCAGTGCGACAAATAGAGGTCGATCACATCGGTCTGCAGCCGCTCAAGCGACGCCTCGACCGCCCTTTCGATATGGGCAGCGGACAGATCCTTCTTGCCTTGTCCCATATCCGAGCCGACTTTGGTGATGACGATGATCTTGTCACGGTTGCCGCGGCTTTTCATCCATTTGCCGATGATGGCCTCGGACTCGCCGCCCGCGTGGCCCGGCACCCAGCGCGAATAGGCATCGGCCGTATCGATAGCGTTGAGGCCGGCGTCGCCGAACCGGTCGAGCAGGTCGAAGGAGGTCTTCTCGTCCGCGGTCCAGCCGAAGACATTGCCGCCCAGGACCAGCGGCGCGATGGAAAGGTCGGTTTGGCCGAGACGGCGTTTTTGCAAGACGGGGCTCCGTGGACTGGCGGCGGGCGACCCGAATGCTTCGGGCCGCAGCTAAGCTAGGTCTCGCCGCGCCGAGGTCAAAGGCCTCAGCCAATTTTTCCAGCGGGCCAGCGCTTCACAAAGGCGCGAGCGCTTCGCCTGCAGGCTCGCCGTGGTCTACCGGCTCACGAGGCGATCCGCTTCGCCACCTCTTCCAGCCAGTGGTCGCTGATACCCAGCGCCGCGAGATGCTGCAGCGTGTTGAGCACATAGTCCTCGTTGTTTCCGGACTGGCCGACGGCGCCACGGATAACACCTGCCGCATGCGCGGCATCGAGCCCGCCGGCATACTGCTCATGCTGGCGGTCGACGATATAGGCGACCGCTTTCACTCTCTCTCCCGCGGCCGCCCCATTCCCGTCGAGGCTGATATCGAGCACACGCTCGAGGTAGACGCTGGTCACCAATTCGCGCTCGCGCAGATAGGTCAGCACCTCATCGCGCAGCTCGCCGGGCACGCGAAACGCCAGCCCGATGCAGGAGCCGCCACGGTCGAGGCCTAGCACCAGGCCCGGCCGCTGGCGCGTGCCGCGATGCACGAAGGAATAGACGCACAGCGACCGGCGGTAGCCGTAAAGCCGCGCGCGCCGTGTCTCGACATGGGCGAATCCCGGTCGCCAGATCAGCGAGCCGTAGCCAAAAACCCAAAAATCGCCCATATCGCCAAGCCTGATTGCACGAGAGTGACGCCGCCGCATCGGAATCGGTGCTCTTCTGTTCTTTTTGCTTGTTGCGTAAGCCACAGTCCACCCGCAACACGCCCGCGTTAATGAAAGCCGCAGCATGACGTCAAGTGACGAGCGTCCGTCGAAGTTTCGCCGCCGGCTGATGTGGCTCGCTGCCTTGGTCGTTATGCTGTTCGGCGTCTACAGCGCGGTCTGGTTCTATGTCGCCGGTCGCGTCAGCAGCGAAGCCGACAAAGCGGTGGCCTCGCTCAAGGACAAAGGCATCGAGGCCGGCTGCGCCAACCTCACCGTCAGCGGCTACCCCCTGAGTTTTGCCATCTCCTGTGACAATCTGGCTTACGAGGACGACGCCAGGAACGTTGCCGCCTCGGCAGGCAGCTTCAACTTCGTTGCAGAGCTCATCCGGCCTTTGTCGCCTGCCGCCGAGTTGCGTGGGCCGCTGCGCACCTCGGTGCCGGGGATGGCGCCGCTATGGATCGATTGGGACAATCTGCAGGCCAATGCCAAGCTCTCCTGGCCCTTGCCACGCAGCATTTCGCTGCAGGCCGAGAGCTTGTCCGGCCAGACCGATCCGGCCGACGACACCGACCCGGTTTCACTGTTCAGCGCCGGAACGGCGGCGGGCGAGTTGCGGCCGGACGGTCAGGACCTTGGCTATACCGGAAGCTTCACCGATCTTGAGATCGACGCCGACGCGATCGGCGGGCGCGTGCTGCCGCCGCTCGACGGCAGCGGCGACGCGACGCTGAAGAACGGCGTCGCGCTGATGAAGACGCAGGCCAGGAGCCTGCGCGGCCAGGCGGTCGGCATCCACAAGCTCGATCTGTCGTCGGGAACCGCGCGCATCACCGTCTCCGGCCCGGTGTCGGTCGACGCCAACGGCCAGGTCAATGCCGACCTGACGATCAAGCTGCAGGATCCCAAAGCCGTGGCGGCAATCCTCGCCACCGCAATCCCCGAGCAGAAGAGCCAGATCGAGCAAGGCTTTGCCGGTCTGGCGCTGCTCGGCAACGAACCGTCGATGCCGCTCAAGGTGGTGAAGGGCAAGGTCTCGCTCGGCTTCATTCCGCTGGGCAAGATCAAGCCGCTCGATTAGAGCAATTCCAGGAAAAGTGTGAGCAGTTTTCCGTCCGGAATTGCGTTAAAACAAAGAGACAGAGCATGATCGCAAAGAGCGGCAACGGCTTTTGGGGAGAGATCATGCTCGAGCAAGCCGACGCATGAACCGACCGGTGAAACTGCTGAGCGTTGGCGCGCTGACGCTGGATACCATCCTGCGCGTCGAAACCCTGCCCACGCATCAGGGCAAGTTCATCGCCTCGGACGGCATCCAGATCGCCTCGGGCATGGCGACAAGTGCTGCCTGCGCCGCCCGCCGTCTCGGCGCCGAGGTGTTCCTGTGGGCAAGTGCAGGTGACGATGCCGTCGGCGACCAATTGCTGGCCGGCATCGAGGCCGAGGGCGTCGATTGCGACTTTGTCCGCCGCGTCGAAGGCGCCCGCTCGGCGCTGGCCGCGATCCTGGTCGACGCTCATGGCGAGCGCATCATCGTGCCTTTCTACGACCCAAAGGCGCAGGCCGACCCCGAGGCGGTGCCTGTCGCCGATCTTTCCGGCTTCGATGCCGTGCTGGTCGATGTGCGCTGGCCGGGCGCCGCTGCTCTTGCCTTGACCGCCGCGCGCGACGCCGGTTGCCCGGCAATCCTCGACGCCGACACGGCGCCGCTGGAGGTGCTGGAGCGTCTGTTGCCGCTGGCGTCGCACATCGTCGCTTCGGAGACGGCTGCACGCATTGTCTGCGGCCACGCGCTGAATCCCGAAACCGCCTGCGCCGACCTCGCCAGCCGCACAGACGCCTTTGTCGCGGTTACCGGCGGCGCCGTGGGAAGCTGGTGGCATGACCGGTCCGCCGGATGCGTGCGCCACATCGCGGCGCCGAAGATCAAGGCGGTCGACACGCTTGCCGCCGGCGACGTGTTTCACGGTGCCTTTGCCGTCGGGCTTGCCGAAGCCATGCCTATCGAGCAGGCCTTGCGCTTTGCCAGCGCGGCGGCCGCGCTCAAATGCCAGCGCTTCGGCGGCCGGCTGGGCGCGCCGGACCGAGCCGAGACAATGGCCATGGTCGCGGCGACCTGGCCCGTCTGAAACAGATTTAACTTTTCACCGGGTGCTCGACCGCCTGCCGGCCGAAATCCGGCACGTCGATATCCTGGCCGGCCTCGATGATCGAACGGCGAACGGCCCGGGTGCGGGTGAACAGGTCGAACAGCTTGTCGCCGTCGCCCCAGCGGATCGCCCGCTGCAGCGAGGCGAGGTCCTCCGAAAAGCGCGCCAGCATTTCCAGGATGGCATCCTTGTTGTGCAGGCACACGTCGCGCCACATGGTCGGGTCGGAGGCGGCCAGACGGGTGAAGTCGCGGAAACCGGAAGCCGAATATTTGATCACTTCCGACTTGGTCACCGATTCCAGATCGTCGGCCGTGCCGACGATGTTGTAGGCAATGATGTGCGGAAGATGCGAAACGATGGCCAGCGTCATGTCATGATGCTGCGGGTCCATCGTGTCGATGTTGGAGCCGCAGCGCCGCCAGAATTCCGACAGCTTTTCCAGCGCGGCCGGATCGGTTCCCGGCAGCGGCGTGAAGATGCACCAGCGGTTTTCGAACAGCTCGGCGAAACCCGCATCCGGGCCCGATTTCTCCGTACCCGCCAGCGGGTGTCCCGGAATGAAGTGCACGCCGTCCGGCACATAGGGCTGCATTTGCGCAATGACGGAGGCCTTGGTCGAACCGACATCGGTGAGGATGGCGCCTTTTTTCAGCGCCGCTGCGATCTCTTGCGCCACCTCGCCCGACGACCCCACTGGCACCGAGACGATGATCAGGTCGGCGTCGAGGACCGCTTCCCTGGCGTCGGTGGTGTAGCTCTCGCCAAGACCGAGCTCCTTCGCCCGCGCCAGCGTGGCCGGGCTGCGCGTCGCGATGGCGACATGGCGGGCCAGGCCCTTGCGGCGGATGATGCGGGCCAGCGACGAGCCGATCAGGCCGATGCCGACCAGCGCGATCTTTTCAAACATCGGTGCTGTCATTGTTTCAGCTTTTCAGGAATGTCGTGAGGGCATCGATGACGCCGCGATTTGCTTCTTCGGTGCCGACGCTCATGCGCAGCGCATTGGGAAAGCCATAGCCGGTAACGCGCCGCAATATATAGCCGCGCTGGGTGAGGTAATCGTCCGCCGCCTCAGCCGAATGCCTCTTGTCGTCGGGAAAGTGGATGAGGACGAAATTGCCGACGCTGGGCGTCACGCGCAGCCCAAGCTTCGTCAGTTCTTCATTCAGCCAGGTAAGCCAGGTCTCGTTGTGCAACGAACTGCGCTCGACATGGGCGCGGTCGCGGATGGCGGCAATGCCGGCCTCGATCGCTGTTGCGTTAACGTTGAAAGGGCCGCGGATGCGGTTGATGGCATCGACGATGTGCAGTGGGCCATACATCCAGCCGATGCGCGCGCCGCCAAGGCCGAGCTTGGAGAAGGTGCGGGTCATGACCACATTCTGTGCGCTGCCCGCCAGCTCGATGCCGGCCTCATAGTCATTGCGCCTGACATATTCGGCATAGGCCGCGTCGAGCACCAGAAGCACGTTGCCCGGGAGAGCGGAATGCAGGCGGCGGACCTCCTGGAACGGCAGATAGGTTCCGGTCGGATTGTTGGGATTGGCGAGGAAGATGATTTTGGTCCGCGGCGTCACCGCGGCCAGGATCGCGTCGACATCGGCGCGCTCCTGGGTTTCCTTCACAGCAACCGGCTTGGCCCCCGCCGACTGAATGTAGATCTTGTAGACCATGAAGGCATGTTCGGTAAAAATCGCCTCATCGCCTGGCGCAAGATAGGTCTGCGCCAGCAGGCCAAGTATCTCGTCGGAACCGTTGGAGCAGATGATGTTTGCCGGGTTGAGGCCATGCACCTCGGCGATCGCCTCGCGCAGCCGGCGGGCGGTGCCGTCGGGATAGACATCGAGCTTGCCAGCCACTTCGCGCGCGGCCTCGATCGCCTTCGGCGACGGGCCGAGCGGGTTCTCGTTCGACGACAATTTATGTACCTTGGCGACGCCGGCCGGTGCCGTGCTCTTGCCCGGCACATAGGCGTCGATGTCCATAATGCCCGCGCGGGGCGTCGGCCGTGCCTTGTCCGCTGTCTTGTCCATGTCGCAAATCCGTCGAGAATGCCTCCGTCCGGAGGCCGCAGCGGAAATACAAGCCGTAGCCGCGAATGTCGAGAGGCGGGCAATAGCTGGCCGTTGACGCCGGGCCGCACGAGTTCTAGAAGAACGCAACAGTTCCGTGGTGATTTGGCCGGTCGGCTTGCAGCCACGTTAAACAACTCGCTAAAGGGCCGTTTGCGTGACGTAACCGGCTTTGCGATCGCATTGCCGGTTTTTTTATTGCCTGACGGCGGGCAAGGAGAGTCACATGGCCGCGCTCCGCGCTACAAAAACCAACAACGAGGCCGACAGCCCGTCGAGCCCGGTGTTGCGTTTTGGCCCTGACAAGCCGCTGAAGCTCGACGCCGGCACGCTTTTGTCGCCGTTCCAGATCGCCTACCAGACATATGGCGCCCTCAACGCTGCCCGCACCAACGCCATCCTGGTCTGCCACGCGCTTACCGGCGACCAGCATGTCGCCAGCACCAATCCGGTGACCGGCAAGCCCGGCTGGTGGGAAGTGCTGATCGGTCCCGGCAAGATCATCGACACCAACCGCTTCTTCGTCATTTGCTCCAACGTCATCGGCGGCTGCCTCGGCTCCACCGGTCCGGCCTCGACCAATCCCGCCACCGGCAAGCCCTACGGCCTCGACCTGCCAATCATCACCATCCGCGACATGGTGCGGGCGCAACTGATGCTGGTCGACCATTTCGGCATCGAAAAGCTGTTTTGCGTGCTCGGCGGCTCGATGGGCGGCATGCAGGTGCTGGAATGGGCGTCATGCTATTCCGAGCGCGTCTTCTCGGCCCTGCCGATCGCCACAGGCGCACGCCATTCCTCGCAGAACATCGCCTTCCACGAGGTCGGCCGCCAGGCTGTCATGGCTGATCCGGACTGGCATGGCGGCAAATATTTCGATCACGGCAAGCGCCCGGAAAAGGGGCTCGCCGTGGCGCGCATGGCCGCCCACATCACCTATCTGTCGGAAGCCGCCCTGCATCGGAAATTCGGCCGCAATCTGCAGGACCGCGAAGCGCTGACCTTCGGTTTCGACGCAGATTTCCAGATCGAAAGCTATCTGCGCCACCAGGGCATGACATTCGTCGACCGCTTCGACGCCAACTCCTACCTCTACATGACCCGTTCGATGGATTATTTCGACCTCGCCGCCGACCATGGCGGCCGGTTGGCAGATGCCTTTGCCGGGACCAAGACCCGCTTCTGCCTGGTGTCCTTCACCTCGGACTGGCTGTTCCCGACCGAGGAGAGCCGCTCGATCGTGCATGCGCTCAACGCCGCCGGCGCCTCCGTCTCCTTCGTCGAGATCGACACCGACCGCGGCCATGATGCCTTCCTGCTCGATGAACCCGAACTGTTTGCCGCCATCAAGGGCTTCATCGGCTCGGCGGCCCGCGCAAGGGGGCTCGCCTCATGAGCGTCAATGGCAGCCAGCGCGTCGACCTCGAAGTCGTGGCCAACCTGATACCGCCGCAGTCGCGGGTGCTCGATGTCGGCTCCGGCGACGGCCTGCTGCTCGAACTCCTGCAGGAGACCAAGCAGGTCGACGGCCGCGGGCTGGAGCTGTCACAGCGCGGCGTCAATGAATGCGTGGCGCGCGGTCTCTCGGTCATCCAGGGCGATGCCGATACCGACCTCGAATTCTATCCGGACAAGGGTTTTGACTTCGTCGTCCTGTCTCAGACGCTGCAGGCGACCCGCAACCCGAAGCTGGTGCTCGACGAGTTGCTGCGAATCGGCAACCGCGCCATCGTCTCCTTCCCCAATTTCGGCCACTGGCGGGTGCGGCTGTCGCTGTTCGTCAATGGCCGGATGCCGGTGACCGCGGACCTGCCCTATTCCTGGTACGACACGCCCAACATCCATTTCTGCACCATCCGCGACTTCGTCAATCTGGTCGAGGAACTCGGCGCTTCGGTCGAGAAAGCCACCGCGCTCGACGGCAACGGCCAGAAGATCGGCCTGTCGATGCCATGGTGGTTCTGGAATTTCTTCGGCCAGCAAGCGGTGTTCTTGCTGAAGCGGTAGTTTGCCCCTATTCCAGCACGTCCGTTCGCTTGTGCGGGTGCTGAACGCCATCGGCGATGATCACATCGGCGTGGGAGTTGTCGGTGCGCAAGGCCAGAATCTCCCGATAGGCTGATGAATCGTACCAGCCCCACGCATGCGCCCTGTCCGGAAACTCGATGACGATCAGATGCCCGGGCCATTCGTTTTCGACCCCGTCCATGTCGCCGCCGTGGACAAGGAAGCGGCCGCCGAACGGCTCCAATGTGGCGTCGATCCTCTGCAGATACCCGACAATCTGCGGGCCCATTGTGACTTGACGCATATGGGCGACGGCGTAGGCGGCCATGGCTGAACTCCCTGTGAGATCGAAGCCCGACGACCGGCTTCGTTGGCGCAATCTGCAGACATGATGGCCATCGGTCGATTACGTCTGGGGTAATCGGCCGGCTTACCGGCGTCCTGGCTCAACAGTTTGTGATGACATTGCCGCTGGTTTTTTGTAGCGTCGAATCGAATGCCATCCCGGGTAAGGCTTGGACGGCGACCATCAAAACCTCCGGCCTCCAGGCATTTCGGGGCACAATCGAAGCAACATGTCCAAGGCAACCGACCTCGCTCCGCTGATCTCGGTGATCACACCGACGCACAATCGCCGCAGCAAGGTGGTGCGCGCCGTGGAGAGCGTGCTGGCGCAGAATTTTCCCCGGTTCGAACACATTGTCGTCGATGACGGCTCGACCGACGGTACGGCAGCCGCACTTGCCGAAATCCGCGATCCACGGCTGATCTATGTTGGCTCGAAATGGCGCGGCGCCAATGCCGCCCGCAATGCCGGCATCGAGCGGGCGCAGGCGCCGGTGGTGACATTCCTCGATTCCGACGACGTCTATTTGCCGGATCGCCTGGCGCGGACGCTGGAGCAGTTCGACAACAATCCCTCGCTCGAAGTGCTGATCAGTTCCTTCGTGTCGCTGAAGGGCAATCGCCGCACCAACTGCGTCAACCGCGAGGCGCTGCTGAGCCGCGACTCGCTGGAGCGGGCCCTTGTCGCGCAGACCATCTTCATTGCCGGGTCGGCAATCACCGCCCGGCGCGAGTCGCTGCTGGCCATCGGCGGCTACGACAGTGACGTCACGCGCATGCAGGATCGCGAATTGTTGCTGCGCTTTGCCCGTCGCAGCGGCGCGCAGCTGTCCGAAGTGATCGACTGGAAAAAGTACAACTCGGAGAATTCGATCTCCGGTCGCCGGGACGGCTATGTCGAAGCCTATGCGAGCTTGATCGACAAGCACCCCTATATCGCCGACCGCTACCCCTACATTCCGCCTTACATGATCGCCCGGCAGCTCATCGCCGATGCACTCAAGGGCAGGGTTTCGCAGGCGTTCTCCGGCTATATGGCCAACCGGTCGTCGAAGGCGCTTGGCTATTCGCTGCCGCAGCTGTTGCGTGGCTATGTCGGCGGCCGGCGCTGGCGCCGCGATCTCTATGCCGAATTTCGCGACAAATACGGTGCACGGCCGGCCTGAAGTTTGCCGACAAGCCGCGCAGCGGCTTTCCCCTCCGAACTGCCTCAAACCTCATTTGTCGAGTTCCGGCAGATATGGGTCGGAATATAGCCGCCGGTCGCGTTCGCCCTGTAGGCAGTCCATGGGTGCGGCGGCATCGATCGGGACCACGGTCGCATCGGCGATGCCGCTCACCTCCAGGATCAGCTTGCGGCGTATGGCGGTGGCGAATTCCGAGGCCGCATAGATCGGCAACACGAAGGAGCCGGGCCCACCGGTAACGCAGTCGTCATAATACTGGTCGAGATGGCTGAAGGTCGGCGACGGGCTGATCAGGATCGGCAGGCCGTTGATGACGATGCCCTTGGCCACCGCCGCATCGCGTGTCGTGGCGACGGGCAGCCCGGTGTTGTTGGGACCGTCGCCGGAAATGTCGATGACGCTGCGTGGCGCATCGAACCCCGTGCCCTCGAACAGCCCGGCGCCGAAGGCAAGCGCACCGGAAATCGAGGTGCCGCGAAAGCTGCGGAACGGCCGCGCTTCTATTCTGTCGGCGAAGGCGTTGGCGCTCTCTGCGCTGTCGATCACCTGCCAGGCGATGACGCCATCCTCGCGCACGACGCCCGCCCATTCGAAATAGGCAAGCGCGATGCGCCCGGTGGTTCCCGAGCGCACGGCCTTGATGAAATCGGGATGCCTGAGGGCCTCGACATAGCCAGCGCGCTGCAGCGCGAACTCCCTCTCGTCCATCGACTGTGAGATGTCGACGGCCAGCACCAGTTCGATATCCACGGCAACGGCCGGGGCAGCCACGGGCGTGGTGCAGGCAAGGCAGGCAAGCAGGCTGAGCGCATCGAGCATGGCCGCACCACGGATGTTTCGACCCGTGAATCTTCGCCGCGATCGCGGCGAAATAAAGCCCCTTCTACTTCTTTCGCCGCACGGCCGCTTTCGGCGGCGGGTCGATGGCGCCGGTCCTGACTCGGGCGGGTTTCAGTGGCGCAGCACCCGTATCCTTCACGATGTTCAATGCGCGTGGAAAGAAATGACCATTGTGCAGTCCGCGCCCGATGTTGAGGATCGCGGTTTCCGGCAGGCGTTTCTCCAGCATGGACAGCACCCTTCGTATCGAAGGACCATCGAACGCGTCCATCGCTTCGTCGATGATCACCCATTTCGGCTGCCGCAAGGCCAGCCTAGCGAAGGCCAGCGACCGCTGTTCGTCATCGTTGAGTTCACGCTCCCAGCGTGCGGAACGGTCGAGCGAGGATGATAGCCGCTCGAGGCCGACCTCGGCCAGCACCGCCCCAAAATCAGCATCGCCAGCCGGCGCCGAGCCATTCGGATGCAGCACTTCGCGTAACGTGCCGGCAGGAAAATACGGAACACGCGGCACGAAAATCGGCGTTTCTCCGGCCGGCAAGCCGATCCGCCCGCTGCCCCAGGGCCAAAGGCCGGCAATGGCGCGGAAGAACAATGTCTTGCCGGCGCCTGGGTCGCCGGTGATCATGACGCGCTCACCGGGATGGATCTCGACATGGCTGTCTGAAAGTTTGGTGCAGCCCTCCGGCGAGGCCACTTGGAGCTTCTCGAAGGTCAGGCTGCCATTGGCGTTGTCGCCGAATTCGATCCGCTTTTCCTTGTCGTGCAGCACATCGGTTTCATCGAGCGCGATGCGGAAGTCGGCAACACGCATCA
>NZ_JAMYMP010000031.1:0-64969 GCF_040318615.1 Mesorhizobium sp. M1078 | reverse complement strand
GCTATGCTGGAGATTGGGGTGACGAGGCTGATCAAGCCTTCCAACAGTACCAGCCTGATCAATTACAGCGAGAGCTACCGGTCCGGAGATCGCATCAGCCCCTTTGTCGTCAAGAGAGCTGTTCTGCTTGACCCCAGCCATGGAGCTCAACGCCCCGCGTCGGAGCGCTCCCTGCTTCTGAAGGAAGCCATTAGGTCCGCTCGGGCTTGATCGGAGGCTTGGCTGATGGACGTCGTGGTTGCTTCGCTCAGTTGCCGCCCCATGGCGCGGCTTTGCGGATTATCAGTCCTCTGCCTCTTCGCCGGTCTCAACAGCGCTGTGTAATGTTCATTGTTTATGATGACGCCCCCGCTGTTCACGAGGTTGCTCCTGTCAAGTGTACTCGTCAGTCCGTCCTGGGCCTCACGCTTCTTGCCCAAGTGCCGTTCAAACGGCGCTGGCGCGACTTGTTGAGCTCGAGAGATGGGTCCCTGCTCTCCTGCGTGGCCATGAGCTTGTGCCGCGGTCTGCGCAGCGGCGTCCCCAATGGCACGAGCCTCCATGCCGACTGCGTCTTCCGGACGAGCAGCAAGGGCAATTTCGCGCCCGAGTGCGAACTTCCGGACATGAGTTAGTGCACTGATGTCAGCGGTTTTCATATAGCGCTTGGCATCTTCATCCAGCGACCCCTCGTGAAGCCGATCCGCGATCCCCGGCTTTTTGTTTTCAACCAGGCATTGACTGAAACGTCTAAGAGCAGACCCATAGACCTCAACGGTACGGGGTTTCGGCCCGGTCGGCGCTGCCTCGTACGCTTTGATGAGAGCCGCTGTGTACTCTCTGATGAGCACGGCGTCGGCAGGGTGGGGATTCAGGGCAGGGCGGCCCACCACTGGCGCTCCGCCCGCCCACGTCTTGAGACGACCCAGTGACCCAGCCACGGCCGAGGGGCCGCCACCCCAGATCTCGTACTCCTTGCGATCCCGATCCAGCGACGAATCGTGAAGCCGATCCGCAATCCCCGGCTTGTTATTTTCAACGAGCCAATGACCAAAGCCGAAAAGAATATCTACATGGCGCTTGACCGTGATCTCCCCGACATTACCGGCATAGAGTGCTGACCTCAGCCCTTCGACAAGGGTCGCATCGTTGGAATAAAGAGGACCCTTGTCGGGACCGGAGACCACTTTTGGGCGATCTGGCTGCACCGCCGCCGGCACAGAACGAGCATGGTCACGCAACTCGGACGGTGCGGGGGGATTCAGATCAACCACTGACGAATCCGGCGCATGATGATGGCGCGCCGTTGAGTGACCCGGCTGCAGCACCGAGGCACCCAGCATCGATCCACTGCCTCCGGCGTAGGGCGCCGCGGCGTGTTCTTGTCCGCTCCCTTGCATCATGGGCTGCGCCTCCCATGGCAATGCACCCACTTGATGGGTGGGGGCCTGCATCAGCACGCGAGCGCCTGAATTGCCGATCTCGCTCAGCTGCGGCTCAGTGGCAACGTCCTGCAGACGACTGTTCGGGGTCCTTTGCCTCTTCGCTGGTCTCAACTCCGCTGTATCATGCTCACGGTTGATGAGGACCTCCTCGCTTGGTAGCTGGTTGCTCCTGTCCTGTGCAGCGATCCGCTCGTCCGGCGCGCGCTGGTCGCCGTCGCGCCAGCTCAGGGGACGAAAGGACCCTGCGGGATCCGAGGCTTGGTGATGGGGCCCAGTTGGCACGAAAGACGATGCCAGAACAGCGTCGTCTTCATTAGCTTTCCCAGGGGGGAGATACTCTGGCCAACTGTATTCCTCCTGCGGCCCGCTGCGCTGCGCAGCGGCGTCCCCCTTGCTCTCAAGACTTTGAAATTTAAATGGGTCCCCGGGAGCAACGTCTGGCGCTGACTGGCCGAGCCGCTTTATCTGCTGGTGAAACGTCCCAACGGGGCTTTCCTTAACCGCGTCTCGGGCCTGTCGGTCCATGAGTTCAAAGTTCGTAAGATTATTTGCCGTTCCGAATGTATTGTCACCCCTGAGGCGGGTTTGTAGTGCCTGCCGATTGACGACGAGGTTGTTGAGGTTCAGGTTATCTGGCTGCGATTGCAATCGCCCAACCAGCGCCCGCGTGCCGTCCACCACGTAGACTCCGCAATCCACCACGTTGCTCTGCTGGGCGATGCGGGATACGCCCACGCGGGTCTCCAGGCTGGCGCCCAGATTTTCTGCGAGCTCTTTTGCAAGCGTGTCATTGCATCCGTTGTAGGAGTCATAATGATAGGCAACCGGCCGTTCCCGGTCGCTGCGATCAACGAACAGCAGCGACCAATGGGTGCCGCGCTCCGCAAGAGTCTTACCGCCATCGCTCACTGGCACGAACAGGAAGTCGGCTGTGTCGTTACCGTTCTGATGGACGATGCGCTGGAATGCGCTTAGCATGACGCTCTCGGAGCCCAAGCGCAGATGATAATTGGCTACGAGGGGATCCACGAACCGCGTCCGGGCGGCGAGATCTGGATTGTTCCCCTGCAACTCCTGCTCCAGGAGTTGGTAATCCCTCTGGATATGTTCGTCGCCTAGCCATTCCAATGCGCCGAGCACCCGCCCGTCTTTAGCTTTCCCAGGGGGCCTCTCTGGCCGACCCAATGCCTCCTGCGTCCCGCTGCGCTGCGCAGCGGCGTCCCCAATGGCACGAGCCTCCATGCCGACTGCGTCTTCCGGACGAGCAGCAAGGGCAATTTCGCGCCCGGGTGCGAACTTCCGGAGATGAGCTAGTGCACTGATCCTCCGGTTACCACCGGAGTTCACATAGCGCTTGGCATCTTCATCCAGCGACCCCTCGTGAAGCCGATCCGCAATCCCCGGCTTTTTGTTTTCATGCAGATATTCACTGAAACGTATAAGAGTAGATCCATAGACCTGAATGGTACCGCGATTCGGCCCGGTCGCAGGCGCTTCTTTGTACTCTTTGATGAGAGCCGCTGTGTAATCTCTGATGAGCGCGGCGTCGGCAGGGTAGGGATTCCGGACAGGGCGGTCGACCACTGGCGCTCCGCCCGCCAACGTCTTGAGACGACCCAGTGCTCTAGCCACGATCGAGGGGCCACCCCTGCTCTCGTACTCCGAGGGGCCACCCCTGCTCTCGTACTCCTTGCGATCCTGATCCAGCGACGATTCGTCAAGCCGAGCAGCAAATCCCGGCCTGTTATTGTCAAAGAGCCAACGACCAAAGCCGAGAAGAGAATTTACATGGCGCTTGACCGTGCTCTCCTTGACCTTACCCGCGTAAGCTGACCTCAGCCCTTCGACAACGGTCGCATCGTTGGAATAGAGGGGACCCTTGTCGCGACCGGAGACCCCTATTGGAGGATCTGGCTGCACCGCCGCCGGCACAGAACGAGCATGGTCACGCAACTCGGACGGTGCGGGGGGATTCAGATCAACCACTGACGAATCCGGCGCATGATGATGGCGCGCCGTTGAGTGACCCGGCTGCAGCACCGAGGCACCCAGCATCGACCCACTGCCTCCGGCATACGGCGCCGCGGCGTGTTCTTGTCCGCTCCCTTGCATCATGGGCTGCGCTTCCCATGGCAATGCACCCACTTGATGGGTGGGGGCCTGCATCAGCACGCGAGCGCCTGAATTGCCGATCTCGCTCAGCTGCGGCTCAGTGGCAACGTCCTGCAGACGACTGTTCGGGGTCCTTTGCCTCTTCGCTGGTCTCAACTCCGCTGTATCATGCTCACGGTTGATGAGGACCTCCTCGCTTGATAGCTGGTTGCTCCTGTCCTGTGCAGCGATCCGCTCGTCCGGCGCGCGCTGGTCGCCGTCGCGCCAGATCAGGGGACGAAAGGACCCTGCGGGATCCGAGGCTTGGTGATGGGGCCCAGTTGGCACGAAAGACAATGGCAGAACAGCGTCGTCTTCATTAGCTTTCCCAGGGAGCTCGCGCCCGAGTTCGGACTTCCGGAGATGAGCTAGTGCACTGATCCCACCGGAGTTGTTATAGCGCTTGGCATCTTCATCCAGCGACCCCTCGTGAAGCCGAGCCGCAATCCCCGGCTTTTTGTTTTCAACCAGGTATTCACTGAAACGTCTAGGAGCAGATCCATAGGTCTGAATGGTAGCGGGATTCGGCCCGGTCGGCGCTGCCTTGTACTCTTTGATGGGAGCCGCTGTGTAATCTCTGATGAGCGCGGCGTCGGCAGGGTCGGGATTATTCAGGACAGCGGCGCGGTCCAGCACTGGCGCTCCGCCCGCCCACGTCTTGAGATGACCCACTGCTCTAGCCACGTCCGAGGAGCCACTCTTGCTCTCGTACTCCTTGAGATCCGGATCCAGCGACTCCTCGTGAAGCCGAGCAGCAAATCCCGGCCTGTTATTATCAAAGAGCCAACGACCAAAGCCGAGAAGAGAATTTACATGGCGCTTGACCGTGCTCTCCAATGCTGACCTCAGCCCTTCGACAATGGTCGCATCGTTGGAATAGAGAGGACCCTTGTCGCGACCGGAGACCCCTATTGGAGGATCTGGCTGCACCGCCGGCGGCACAGAACGAGCATGGTCACGCAACTCGGACGGTGCGGGGGGATTCAGATCAACCACTGACGAATCCGGCGCATCATGATGGCGCGCCGTTGAGTGACCCGGCTGCAGCACCGAGGCACCTAGCCTCGACCCACTGTCTCCGGCGTAGGGCGCCGCGGCGTGTTCTTGTCCGCTCCCTTGCACCATGAGTTGCGCCTCCCATGGCGATGTATCCACTTGAGGGCCGGGATCATGCACTGGTTCGTCCATTTGCTTTTGCAACCGAGCCCACCTTTCGGCCACCGCGGCCTCGCCAACCGCGGAGGGCGTCTCCTCAGCCCTGGCGAACGCTGGCCCGGCAGGCGCCGCCGGCACAGAACGAGCATGGTCACGCAACTCGAACGGTGCGGGGGGATTCAGATCAACCACTGACGAATCGCGCGCCGTTGAGTGACCCGGCTGCAGCACCGAGGCACCCAGCATCGACCCACTGCCTCCGGCGTAGGGCGCCGCGGCGTGTTCTTGTCCGCTCCCTTGCGTCATGAGTTGCGCCTCCCATGGCGATCGTAGAAGGTCCGCGTGCGGAATCGAGTCGAAATATCCCGACAAATCAGCGTCGACCTTCTGCTTTTGCAACCGAGCCCACCTTTCGGCCACCGCGGCCTCGCCAACCGCGGAGGGCGTCTCCCCAGCCCTGGCGAACGCTGGCCCGGCAGGCGCCGCCGGCACAGAACGAGCAGGGTCACGCAACTCGGACGGTGAGGGGGGATTCAGATCAACCACTGACGAATCCGGCGCATGATGATGGCGCGCCGTTGAGTGATCCGGCTGCAGCACCGAGGCACCCAGCATCGATCCACTGCCTCCGGCGTAGGGCGCCGCGGCGTGTTCTTGTCCGCTCCCTTGCACCATGAGTTGCGCCTCCCATGGCGATGTATCCACTTGAGGGCCGGGATCATGCACTGGTTCGTCCATTTGCTTTTGCAACCGAGCCCACCTTTCGGCCACCGCGGCCTCGCCAACCGCGGAGGGCGTCTCCTCAGCCCTGGCGAACGCTGGCCCGGCAGGCGCCGCCGGCACAGAACGAGCATGGTCACGCAACTCGAACGGTGCGAGGGGATTCAGATCAACCACTGACGAATCCGGCGCATCATGATGGCGCGCCCTTGAGTGACCCGGCTGCAGCACCGAGGCACCCAGCATCGACCCACTGCCTCCGGTATGCGGTGCCAGGTGCTCGTCCCCCAGCATCATGGGCTGCGCCTCCCATGGCAATGCACCCACTTGATGGGTGGGGGCCTGCATCAGCACGCGAGCGCCTGAATTGCCGATCTCGCTCAGCTGCTTAGCTTTCCCAGGGAGCTTCTCTGGCCGACCCAATGCCTTCTGCGGCCCGCTGTGCTGCGCAGCGGCGTCCCCAATGGCACGAGCCTCCATGCCGACTGCGTCTTCCGGACGAGCAGCAAGGGCAATTTCGCGCCCGAGTGCGGCGTACGGCGGGAACTTCCGGAGATGAGCTAGTGCACTGATCCACCGGTTACCACTGGAGTCCAAATAACGCCTGGCATCTTCATCCAGCGACCCCTCGTAAAGCCGAGCCGCAATCCCCGGCCTGTTGTTTTCATGCAGGTATTGACTGAAACGTCTAAGAGTAGCCGCATAGTCCTGAGTGGTTTTGGGATTCGGCCCGGTCGCAGGCTCTGCCTCGTACTTTTTGATGAGAGCCGCTTTGTAATCTCTGATGAGCTCGGCGTCGACAGGGTCGGGATTCAGGGCAGCGCGGCCCACCATTGGCGCTCCGCCCGCCGACTCTTTGAGACGACCCAGTGCTCTAGCCACGTTCGAGGAGCCACTCTCGCGCTGGTACTCCTTGAGATCCTGATCCAGCAACGGATCGTCAAGCCGAGCAGCAAATCCCGGCTTGTTATTATCAAAGAGCCAACGACCAAAGCCGAGAAGAGAATTTACATGGTCCGTGACCGTGCGCTCCCCGACCTTACCGGCATAGAGTGCTGACCGCAGCCCTTCGACAACGGTCGCATCGTTGGAATAAAGAGGACGCTTGTCGCGACCGGAGACCACTACTGGAGGATCTGGCTGCACCGCCGCCGGCATAGAACGAGCATGGTCACGCAACTCGAACGGTGCGGGGGGATTCAGATCAACCACGGACGAATCCGGCGCATGATGATGGCGTGTTTCCCCGGGAACAACGTCCCGTACGAACACCGAGTCTGGGTTGCCTTGGTCCGGCGCGACTGGAGCCAGGGCTCTGTCGTGCAACGCTCGCGCTGACTGGCCGAGCCGCTTGATCCGCTGGTGAAACGTCCCAACGGGGCTTTCCTTAACCGCGTCTCGCGCCTGTCGGTCCATGAGTTCAAAGTTCGTGAGATTATTTGCCGTTCCAGATGTATCGTCACCCATGAGTCGGGTTTGTAGTGCCTGCCGATTGACGACGAGGTTGTTGAGGTTCAGGTCTGGCAGGTCTGGCAGCCATCTTTGCAATCGCCCAACCAGCGCCCGCGTGCCGTCCACCACGTAGACTCCGCAATCCCACTCGTTGCTCTGCTGGGCGATGCGGGGTAAGTCCACGCGGGTCTCCAGGCTGGCGCCCAGCCTTTCTGCGAGGTGTTTTGCAAGCTTGTCATGCCATCCGCTGACGGAGTCATAATGATAGGCAACCGGCCGTTCCCGGTCGCTGCGATCAACGAACAGCAGCGACCAATGTTTGCCGCGCTCCGCAAGAGTCTTACCGCCATCGCTCACTGGCACGAACAGGAAGTCGGCTGTGTCGTTACCGTTCTGATTATGGACGATGCGCTGGAATGCGCTTAGCTTGTCGCTCTCGGAGCCCAAGCGCAGATGATAATTGGCTACGAGGGGATCCACGAACCGCGTCCGGGCGGCGAGTTCTGGATTGTTCCCCTGCAACTCCTGCTCCAGGAGCTGGTAATCCCTCTGGATATGTTCGTCGCCTAGCAATTGCAATGCGCCGAGCACCCGCCCGCTGGGGTCGCCGAAACCACCAAAAAACCCTTCTACCGCGGGGGACATCCCCTCAGGAAAGAGCTCTGGCGAGGCGGAATTCCCCGCCCGCAAGCTGGGCGGAGCGAATTCCGGTGGCCTCAGTGGCACCTCCTCGCTTGGTAGCAGGTTGCTCCTGTCCTGTGCAGCGATCCGCTCGTCCGGCGCGCGCTGGTCGCCGTCGCGCCAGATCAGGGGACGAAAGGACTCTGCGGGATCCGAGGCTTGGTGATGGTGCCCAGTTGGTACGAAAGACGATGGCAGAACAGCGGCGTCTTCATTAGCTTCCCCAGGGAGCTTCTCTGGCCGACCCAATGCCTTCTGCGGCCCGCTGTGCTGCGCAGCGGCGTCCCCAATGGCACGAGCCACCATGCCGACTGCGTCTTCCGGACGAGCAGCAAGGGCAATTTCGCGCCCGAGTGCGGCGGACGGCAGGAACTTCCGGAGATGAGGTAGTGCAATGATCCTCCGGTCACCACTGGAGTCCTTATAGCGCTTGGCATCTTCATCCAGCGACTCCTCGTGAAGCCGAGCCGCAATCCCCGGCTTGTTGTTTTCAACCAGGTATTCACTGAAACGTCTAAGAGTAGCTCCATAGTCGTGAATGGTTTGGCGATTCGGCCCGGTCGCAGGCGCTCCCTTGTACTCTTTGATGAGAGCCGCTTTGTACTCTTTGATGAGCACGGCGTCGGCAGGGTCGGGATTCAGGACAGCGCGGCCCACCATTGGCACTCCGCCCGCCGACTCTCTGAGACGACGCAGTGCCACAGCCACAGTCGAGGAGCCACCACTGCTCTCGTACTCCTTGAGATCTTCATCCAGCGACTCCTCGTGAAGCCGAGCAGCAAATCCCGGCTTGTTATTTTTAAAGAGCCAACGACCAAAGCCGTAAAGAGAATTTACATGGCGCTTGACCGTGTCCTCCTTGGCCTTACCCGCGTAGAGTGACCTCAGCCCTTCGACAACGGTCGCATCGTTGGAATAAAGAGGACGCTTGCAGCCGCGACCGTCGGAGACCACTATTGGAGGATCTGGCTGCACCGCCGCCGGCACGGCGGAACGAGCATGGTCACGCAACTCGAACGGTGCGGAAGGATTCAGATCACCCACTGACGAATCCGGCGCATGATGATGGCGCGCCGTTGAGTGACCCGGCTGTAGCACCGAGGCACCTAGCATCGACCCACTGCCTCCGGCGTACGGCGCCGCGGCGTGTTCTTGTCCGCTCCCTTGCATCATGGGCTGCGCTTCCCATGGGGCCGCGCCTTCGATGAGGCTCAGGTCTCCCTGAGACGGATGAGGATGGAACGGGTCTGGCAGAGCCGGAACGCCGGGGGCGGGAATTTGGGCAGCGGCTTGGCGCGCCTCGCCCGAGCGCTGCTCAAAGCCCTCTTGCCCGGCCTGTGCCGCTTGCTCTTGAGATGCCGGGGGCTGCACCTGCCGCCAACCTGTTACATTGGATAGGTCAAATTTGTGCCGGTTCACGCTAGCCTCACGTCCACAGATCAGCTGAGCAACCTACTCGGGCATACTTACGAGAAGCTGACGAGGTCCGCGGTCCCGGAGCGGGTAGGCCTAATTTTCTGCGCGCCGATTGCGCTAGCGCGACGTAGCCCGGCCTTTTGCCAGCTCGGCAGCTACGGCTCGCAAAGAGCGTCGTAAGGCTTGCGGAGCCGACCCTCAGCTCCCGTCGAGGAGCAATCCACAATTCACATATTTGGAGATGGCTCGCTGGTTTACCGGTCTGCGAGCCCTGCAAGCCCATGCTTCAGATGCCGCCCGTGCAGAGGTATTTCATTTCGAGGTAGTCCTCGAGGCAGTGGCGGGAACCCTGCGTCAGCGGGAGCGTCAGCTACATAGTCGATAACACGCGCTTTTTACCTCGGTCTCGGCTCGCAACGATGGATTGCTAACGGCGAACTCATGCTGGTCGGCAAGGCGATACTGGCTGGAGCATCAACTCGGCCGACGAGAGTGGCCACACCATCCTAGACAGGATCGGCCGATATGCCCGGCATCGCCGCTCTGCAAAAAGCACAGCGGGCATCCAGACGTTGCCGGGTTGACTATGGGTGTCCGAACCGCGAAAAGAGGCCGCTCTTTATGAGTGGCGTGCGCTGGCAGTCTAACCCCAAGCCCCCCGCCCGGGCTGCCGGCGCGCTTCTAGGAACATCGAGGTAGATGACGAGACTCCGAACTACATTTCCAAAGCTATCGGTGGATTCACATTTCAAGCCCAATCGATTTCTTACAGCCAGGCGCGAACGTTCGATTGGAACATTCAGAATTCACATCAAGGTGCACCGCTATTGCGTCCCGAACAGGTTCGGCTGCTCGATGACGACTACGAGATTGTTCTCATCAAAGGTCTGCCACCATTAAAATTGAGGAAGGTGCGATATTTTCGGATCGCATTCTGAAACGCATCTTTGAAAGCCAGACAGGCGCCCTCCCGGAGCCGGCGCCCTTGACGGGAGCAGAGGAGGCGCTCTCCGCAGAATCTCAACTCGATGACCCGCTGTGTGAATTGGCGCAGGACTTTGACGATACAGTTTGATGTGAGGCTAGTATGAACCCGCGAAATAGTAATCCATCCCGTGTAACAGCTTTGTCGCAGGTGCAGGACGCCGGCTTGGAAGACGGGCAAGCGCTCCAGGCCCGGCGAGTGGGCTTTGAGCAGCACGTGTCCGAGGCGCTCCGGCCGCTGTTCGATGGTCGAGCTGACGAGCCGCCTACCGGTCCAGAGGAGCTTCTGCGACTGGAAAAGGGGTTTCGCGAGGTGCTTCAGCGAGGGCAGGATCATCAAGCCGCCTCGTCTTTTTTCAGCGATCCAAGGATGCCCGCTGGACGGGATGACCCCAAGGGAAGCGTGTCGGACGCTTTCGCAGCAGCCGGCTCTAGGCACGCCGGAGTTGAGGCCGCCGCCCCGCCAGTGTTAGCTGCCAGCCAACAGCAGATCCGGCCCTCGCCAGTTGCGTTTGACCGACCGGTATCATCCTCGGCTGCTGCAGGCGTGCGCTTGTATGCCCCTTCGATGATCTCTCGGAAGACCAGTTCCGAAAACTGCGATCAGTTGCCCGCCTTGTGCTGCCGCCTCGCCGTCGAGGTCGAAACGCCCGCGAATCAATGGAACGTCAGCGGGCCATGGGGGCAGAGTGCAACGGCGTCTACACCGCCTATTTGAGGGGAGAGGTACACTTGGCTTTCCTGTTCCAGCAGCATCCGGCCGCACACCGACGCGATGGGGAGCTAGAATTAAAATCGGACCTTCGCAAGGCACGCACCGCGGATCAAACGCCGTTCGTTTGGGAAAAATGGCTCAGTACCGACAAAGCTTCTGTAATGGCCCTAGTGGCCTCGGTCGCGCTCTTGGTCGCGATACAGTGGCAAGACCCCCAGATCAACGAGGCGGTCCTAAGCGAACTGCGGACGATTCAGATCAACTACGCATTGCTCCAGCGAGACGTCGCCCGCGCAGACATGGTATTGGACTTCCGTTCCGTTGCTTCTACCGGGCAAGCATTAAAAAGGAACCTTCAAAACTACCAACGCCTTGTTGAGATCTCGCCCAATGAGAGCTCCGGGGTGCACTCCAGGTTGGTTGCACAGCTCAAAAATTCCCTCGAAAACACAGAAGCTGCCATCTCGGCCTCGGCCGCGCAAAATGAGCTTCTGCAAAGCTCTCTGGTACGCTTTGCTCGCTCGGCTAATCGCCTTCGGGGGGGGGTGTCGAACAGGCCTGAATTTTCCAATCTGATCCTTCAATTTTCGGCCAGACCGGGATTCAGCCTCGCATTACAAATCGATCAGTCTCTCCGCCGACTTCCTCCTAGCCAGGACCAAGTCACGGAGGATGTTGCCCGCGAGGGCCGCGCTATCCTGTCCTCAATGTTGAGGTTGGACCGCGCTGTCAATCGGATCCCATCCTTCGACACGTTCGCCAAGGCTGCCGAATTGGAGCGAGAACATCTGAAAGCCTACAGCTTCGCCAGCGCGCAAGCGCAGCGTACACGACTTTTCTTTGGCTTGGTGTCCATATGCCTCTGCTTGTTTGCGACCATTCGAGCCTCCACGCTGCATGTGCGGACGAACCGGGTGGAAAGGCGGTTAGAGCTTGAAGCGGCGATGAGTGAGATCGAAGCTTGTTTCATCGACAGTCAAGCAACGAAGGCTTCGCGGCGCTTCTCCACCGAAGCAGCGCTTAGACTCATTCAATGCGTTTTCGATGCAGATCAATGCGCGCTTGCTCTGGTGGATCCGAGTATCAGCAGGAATACCGAGTACTTTGTCGCGAACAAGCGCATGCGCGTCTGGAACGCCACGCTAATCCATGAAGTCGTCTCACTTGTACACCCGGAACAGCCAGTGTTTCGCGTCGTTCCGGCGTCGGAAGTGGTTCGGACTGCCGTAGGCGCTACCGGTGTTTGTCAAATTGTTGGTTGCAGGGCCTCCGATCAGCAGGCTGCGGTTTGTATCCTTGTTTTTGAAGGAGATCGCTCACCACCCTCCACAGACGACCTCCTGGTTCTGGCGAGCGCTACTGTGCGTTTAGGCAACCATCTTGAAATGCAACGTGTACACACGGAACGTAACCTTTTTGAGAGTCGATGGGAGCATGCGGAAAGGCTGACGGCTGTCGGCACAATCGCAAGCGGCGTTACACATGAATTCAATAATGTTCTAGGAGCAATAGTCGGCTACGCAGAGATGGCTAAAGGTCTTGTGCGCCGCCCCTCGAGAATTCGGGGCCACATCGGCCAAATTATCTTGGCCAGCAACCGAGCCAAGCTGATTATTGATCAAATTTTGTCACTAAGCCGAACTCGGAAGCGCGTGACGATGCCTTTCGACGTCTCGGAGAGTGTAATGGATCTCGCGCCATTGCTGCGGGTTACACTTCGTGCGGATGTTCAGTTGAACTTCAAGATCAACGAGTGGCAAACGGTGATCGAGGGCAGCCCGACCGAGATACAGCAAATCCTTATGAATCTATGCAAGAACGCGTCGGAGGCTCTCTTGAATGAGGGCCGTGTCGAGATTAGCGTTTCTCGCGCTCACGTCTGTCAAACGAAGCCCGTGGCTAAGGGCACCTTGAAACCGGGAGATTACGTTCTCCTCTCCATCAGCGACGATGGCCAAGGAATCGCAAGTTCGGTGCTTCCGCACATCTTTGAGCCCTTTTTTACCACGCGCTCTCGCGTCGGCGGGACCGGACTGGGTCTTGCTGCGGTGGACCGCCATGTGAGCGCGCTCGCAGGATGCCTTGACGTCACCTCGGCTGTTGGCCGAGGTACACGCTTCGATCTCTACTTACCGGCCTGCGCTGAGGAGCAGGTCAGAGCTGATAGCGCTTCCGGTCCATACGATGGATCACTTGGCAATGGAGAAATCATTGCAGTCGTGGAGTCCGATCCAGCAGCGTTGGAGATCTACAACGATAAGATCGCCGCGCTTGGTTATAAGCCTGTCGGCTTCGCGACCTTCGAAAGTCTTTGCGACTGGATCGAGAGCGGGAAGGCAGCCGACCTCCTAATTTTCGATAAAGCGACTTTCCTCGGGCCAGGACAGCCCGAAGCCGTACGTACCACCCTGATGACGGTGCCCATCATCGTCGTTGGTGGAAGCGACCCCATGCCGATCACATCTGGTAATCAGACCTTCGTCCTTTGGCTAGCCAAACCGGTCTCGTCCAGGACGATGGAGCATGCAATTCGTAGGATGATAATGGCATGATGCCGCCGACGCGCTCAGGATACCGAGCTGTCGAGGCAGTCGGAGGCGGAGCCGGCTGGGATCCAGCAAATACAAGAGCGTCGGACGATCTCTGCGCACCCGGCTCATGGCGAGTTCCCCTCGAACACTGTCGTCGGCTTCCGCTCAAGGAAGGCTCCCCGACCACGGCAAACCTGCCGCCGTGCTCGTGACCGTCAAGGACAAGTCGCCGCGCGATGGGGTCTGCGGGCCTCCATCCTTGAAGTCACTGCGCGCTGGCGGCGACAGGCGACGGGCAATATAAGGTCGGGACGAGGAGATGGTCGCCAATCGGTCACGCAAGATGGTTGACGAGATGACTCGAGAGCAAAGCTTGACAATCATCGCCCCATTCACGCCAGACTTCTCCTGTGCGTTCATCATCGGCCACGGCTCCTCGCTGCCCCGACAAGGCTATCGCCGCCCGGCCGGGCAAGCGATATCCCAGGTTCCGACGTGTTCCTTTCATGCTTGATGGACCTAGGCCCCGGCAGGCATGTGGCTGGGTTCTCGGTCGCGGATCTGTGAGGCAAGCACGGGGTAAGCGACGGCTCGACCCACCATTGGGAAGGCCGGCTTCGGCACGGAGGTGCGGCCTCGGCGTTGAGAGGCATCGGATCGGGTGTAGCAGGACTTTCGAACTAACTGCCGACAACACACTGGATAGGCCGTTCTCGTCGTTCGGTCCAGTTCACCAACGCCTATGTCGACATTTTACGGCGCTTCACTACTAACCGGGCACCGCACGATGGCAGCTCGTTCTCTCCGGCAAAAGGTACTCCCTGTGTTAGCTTCCGTGTTGTGTGCTTGCCCTCAACTGCGGGATACGTAAGGCCATCCCTAAAAGCATCGAATGCGGCAGCAACAGCGCGAATCCCAAGCGATGCTCCGCCGTACGCGGACAAGACCGTTTTCGAAGTCCACTAGTCCGTCCTTGGCCAGCATCGCCAAACGCTCATCTGAACCGCGAAGACGGATCGGATCAGATCCGTGGGCGACACAGATTGCCGGCACGTCAGCCTCGAAATCGCACATTAATCGCTCGATGATTGCGGCTCGCACGCGGTCGTCGTCTGTGAGGCGATGGCCCTTCGATGTCGCCAGTCGGCCAACTGCGATGTGCTGGATGTAGATATCCCGTGTAACTTCGTTTTGAACGTACCCCTGGCCGATGCGGCCGATAGCCGACGCGCCGAAACCGATCAGGGTTCTGCAGGTATCGGCAGAGTAGCCCAACGAGTTACGTCGCAGGCGACCGGTTTCCTGTGCCAGCGCGAGCTCGTCGTGCGGCAAGGCGAAATGGTCGAGCCCGATCTCCCGGTAGCCGGCGGCAACCAGCGTCACGGCGACAGCCGCATGCTGTTCAGCGCGGGCAGCGCTGGCAAGCCGGTCGGGGCGCATGGCGACCGCTGCCCTCGCCGTCTCGACCCACGACACCACCGTTTGACGCGGCAGGCGTCCCACGGTGATAACAAACCAGTCAGCTCCGCCTGGGAAATTTTGCCAGCTTGCCGGATCCGACGAGATAATGCAGCGCTGGGACGGACTTTGCTCGCCAGCTAGCGACCGTGGTGATCTCTGCCAAAAGGACGAGGCCATGAACGCGATCGGCGCTAACGGTGGGCGTTTGTATAAGCCTTGGGGTGGGAACTGGGCCTTCTATGCTGGCGCCACATACAAGCTCAACGAGACAACTTCGTTCTACCTTCGGCTCTCCCGGTGACCAGCTCTCAGTAGCGTCGCGGCAAACGTTGCCTATGGGCTTCTTTTCGATTTCACAGCTACGGCGACTCCAAACTCAGCAGTCGGCAAGATGGAAGCTTCCAACGGGAACTGCCCAATGCGAACAAGAAGAGCAGTGTCGGCAGTAATCCTGCGCTTCGAACGCTCATCCTAACGCCGTGAAGCGTTGAGCTCCGAGGTTGGGCAGACCAAGCCCGCAACACGCTCCAAGAGAACGGCGCATAGAAGCCATACGAGATTGCAGCCTAGCCTTCGGGGCCGGACGTTGTTTCATATCAGACCGGTGGGGATGAAGCCTGCCATCCAGCACCCGGTCAGTTTCAGGTCAAACTTGAAATCCCAGTCGGGTCAGAACGCGATCAACTGGCAGTCCGACGCACTTAAAAATGACAAATGGATCGCCTGCTTTTGGGCCATCCATGGGGAATTCGGGCGCGAGAGAACAAGCTCACACAGCATAAGCGAAGCTCCAGGCGAATCTTGCGCTGGCCGAGGCAGAACCATGTTTAAAGCTGCCTGTTTTCCACCTCGAACCTGTCTGAGTCCGGCCGATCGTCATAGATCGGCCAAAGCATCGGCCAGATGGCTCCCCCAATTACGGTTTGTGCATAGTTGTCAGTACGATAGGCCTGCCGAACATCGGCCATGATCATCATCGGCAGCATCGATTTGTGTCCAAGCCTGGCGACGTCGGCTGTTTTGGGCAAAAGCCTGCACTCGCGTACCGCAGCCAACCTCGCCCATCTCGTGCGCATCATGAACACCTACTACAGCAACCTGATCGAAGGCCACGATACGCGCCCGCGCGACATCGAAGGGCGCTGGTCGGAATTTCGATGTTCTTGCACCTCAGCTCAATACACAAGGTTTTGGGAGCCGCAGCCGACTTAGGAGAGGAAGGCGAACAGGCGGCCGAGCAAGCCATGAACCAGTCCGATTTTGACACCACCTTCGAGAAAAAGTTGGACATTGAGTTAGAGGATGCGCGAGTCGTTTACATGGGCGATTTGGCTGATGGTAACGCCTTCGACCCCCGGTTGCTTCAAATCTTCAGTGTTGAATATGAGACCACCGTAGCCTTGAGCGACAAGCTTGTCGTTGCGACCATGGTCGTCGAAGTCGAGGTTGAAGTGGACTTGGAGTACGAAGACCGCAGCGAGGGTGGGTACGACAGCGAAGAGGGTGTTTGGCATGGTGCCCAAACTGCCACAACCGCACTGGCCGAGCCTGTTAAGGTGCTCGTTCTTGTTGAGATTGAGCGAAATAGCGGGAAGGTGCGGGCCGCCAAGCTTATCAAACGAGAGATCTATTTTTACCACTCGGTGTACGACTACCGGTAAGAGCCGCTTCAGTGATCCCACAGGGCGGCGTAGCACGTCACTTCTGAGATAGAGCTTCGCTTTTCGTTGAGTTGGATGCGGCAGTCGGATGCCAGTTTACATAGTACGCGCGGTAATGCAGCATATTGGTTCCAGTCCGAGCAGCGGGCACGCCATCGCCATATTCACATAGACCATGGAGCCGTCGGCGACTGGCAGAGTTCGCGCCATCTGATTGCGGACATTATTCGCGGTGTTGGCAACCCTGTGGACTTTCGGGGATGCGATGGTGAATTCGCCATCAGGCAGATCGTGAACGCATGGAATGGCTTTTCCGCCTGAACCGCTCAACCAACGCCCGGATGCACTTGCGGGAAAATGGCTGCCGATTGTGTCGACACACCGTTACGGCATTGCGAAGCCATCAATCTTCGTCCTGACAAAACCGCATTGTAGATTTCCCGTTCGTTCTCTATCTCTCTTGCAGTGCCTTGCGGGGGATGAGCACATGGCAGAGCCCATAGATTTCGATAACTTACCGGAGAATCCGTTCCAGGCGTTCGTCATCCTCGTGGGGTTGTTCGATGAGCAGCTTGCCGAGGACATCCGAGGCAACGAGGAGGGTGACACCCGCCTCGCCCTTATCAGTCACATGAACAAGATTACCGGTGCCGCGAGGGCGCTGCATATCGAGGCGCTGAGAGATTGGGAGCTGCCCGACTACGACAACACGTACAACGTCCACCGCGAATTCGACCTTGCCACCAAGAGCATCGTCCTGCAAATCCAGATTCAGAAGGCCCGCATCGGTGCCATCTACTCGGTCGAGCTGGACGCTGCCACCAAGGCTCGCATCCACAACCTCGTCAATGAAATCCGCCAGTTGGTTGAAGCCGCCGACCTTGAAGTCGGCAAAAAGAACTCGCTATTTTCCAATCTCAACGCGTTCGACGCGGACGTTGACCGCGCGCGGACGCGGTTCGACAACGGGATGCTGATGGGCATCTCCATCGCCGACCTCATCAACAAAGGCGCCAACGCCTTGAAACCAGCCAACGAGCTGCTGAAGCGTATCAATGAGCTTCTTGGCGGTGCGAAGACCAAGGAAGCCGCCCCAGAGAAGCTGCCGTCCCCGGACGACATCAAACGCGTCGAAAAGCCAAGGAAGCAAATCCAGGACTTCAGGCGCGCAAGCCGAGAGCTGGACGACGAAATTCCATTCTGACGGCTTGCAGGCTGATTCCCCTCCAGCTCCTCGCTCCGGGCCTGCACCTGCGCTCGCATCTTCGCCTCGTCGCCGTTGTACACGTTGAAGGCTGCGAACAGCTTCATCACGTCCTCCTCCAGTTCGGTGCCGCGGTGGACGCTCGGCATCAGAACCTCAGAAAGAGATCGGAGCGCTGCCATCAGGGTTTCGCGATCGGCCGGAGCCATCTCGGGTTTCGCCGACAGATTCAGCCCCACGCTCCCCGCTACTGCCAGCGCCTGTTCCGTGGCGGTGATCCACGACTGCACTGACGCAAGTCCTCCACCAGCCGTTCCGCCAGCGCCACTGCCTCGCCCGCCGTAGCGGGCGGAGCGACGGTAATGAGGGCGCCAGGTTGCGAGCAAGTCAGCCTCGATACCGTCGCCGATGCCAGCTTAGGCTTGCCCGATGGTGAGGCCGACCTTACTCGCTTCCGACCTAAGCATCTTCATGAGGGAGGGATTTGGCAGTTCAGTGACCTCTACCAGCGTAAAGTCACCTCCATCCGAAGTGACACTCATCCGCTGGAATTTTTCTGTCATAATGCGATCGATAAAGCCCTGAATACGGGCAGGAGCATCTGGTCCATTGCCCTGTATGCCTAACGTGTAGGTCTGCGGAGAAATATTCCCAGCCTTGCCGAACCTAAAAGCTGCCGCGCGAGTGAACCCCTGCTCAGGCCTTTCGAGCGCGCTGACCCGGTTTAGAATTGCATCGAGCTGATTCTGAAAGATCTTCTCTGCAGGCGTGGCCGACTGTGCGAACTCCACTTTCCCGCGAGAAAATGTGACCGGGTTGTCCACCTCGTACCCATCGGCCAGCACTGCCTCAATAGCCATCTTGAGCGCGCCCTGAGCAAGCTCTAGGTCTTTAGGTCTTTTCCGGGAAAAGCTGAGTGTGCGGAATGACGCAATATCGAAGGGAATAGGCTGCTTTTCCAGGCGCACTGGATAATGGGCTTCTGGGTCATGTGCCGGATCCCGATTTCATAAAAGGCGTTCGGGTTCAGAGTTGTTAAATCAGCCACAACCAATTCAGCGTCCAGCAGGGCGGTGATGACCTGGGCATCAATGCGGCCTGGTTCTGCGATCTTGTCCGCCCGCTTCACCTCAAACTCAGGGAAATGCTCGGCAAAAACCGGTTCAACGATGCCCTCAAGGAACCAGTCCGCGTGAATTCTTTCGTCGCTATCATCGCCACCAATCGGCCCGACTACAAAGCAAAGCTTCTTCGCTTCTTTCTTGGCCATAATCCCCCCTGGTCACTATCCGCCGATGTCTACTGCCTGAGAGGTATCGTTGAGCAAACGACCTTCTTGTCAGCATCTGGCACGCCTGCCTCTTCCAAAAGCGCGACCGTCGCCTCCCGCAGTTGGTCAGGAAACTCGGTTGGGCCGATGATTATGCGATCGACTAGCTTGGGCAGCTCCGCACCAACAAATCCCTCCTCCGGGTAGTCCTTGAAAGGAATGCTGTATACGACTTGCGGCACCCCCCGTATTAGCTCGATGCTCTTCACGAGCTTGTGCTCTGTCGAAAACCGCGGGTCGAAAATGACGCGCCACTCGCGCTCCTCTTTGAAGCCGGGGTGCTTGGTGCAAAGAACCGCAAAACGGAATGCATTAAACAGCGAGTTGATAAGCGCTTGCCGGCCATTTGCCTTAAGCATGTCTTGGTGGGTTTTAATCCCATCCGTCACCCGATTGAATTGCGTTACGAACCCCCGCTCATCGAGATACGCTACCGGCGATGACACGGCGCCGAGAACCGTACTGGATGAATAGAACGCCTCTGGATTTAAGACCACAGCCACGCCAGAAGGCCCGCCGTAGGCTCGCCACATTGAGAGGCGTCCGAGATCGTCTTCATCGCTGTCATGCTCCGAGAGACAGCTTATGTAAGTTTCCCTTCCGAAAAGGGGAACCCAGCCCCTGAGAAGGTCGGCTATTTCCTGGGAAATGCCTTCAAACAGGCCATCGATAGTTTGCCGAAACCGATCGCCGTCAGGACTGTCCCAGGCGTTCGCTAAACAGCTGCTTCCGTGTTCGATTTCCATAAAGTCGTTCATCACCTTCGCGTTGCGAAGCCGCATTCTGTTGGACCTCACGATGTGAAAAGCGGTCTCGGCGCTGCAGTAATGAACAAAGCGAGATTTCTTCGTCATGGCGACCATGTACTGGTCGACGGCGTGAGGGTGGAAAATTCCGAAATTAAGAAGCTCTTCTGGCGTTATCCGCATATCAGTACCTGTCTGCGTCGGTGTCCGCTCTGGTGCCTCATTGCCGGATCGCACCCGGTAATCTTTCAGATCCTTACCGGGCTCGAAATGCCACCGGAAGGCCTCCTCTGCCTTTTTTTCCCACCCTGGCCCGTCCGGCCCTTCTTTTTGTGGGCAGTCCAGTACTTGAACTGCGGCACCGAACGCCGTGGTTTGGCGGTGTCATCGGCGGGGCCAGCTTGCTTGACTTTTAGCTCCGCAAGGTTCTTTTCACGCTCTGCTATCTGCTCAATTTCTGGACTGACTCTAAGCCGAAACAGTCGCATCCTTCATTCGGGGTGAGAGGGCGTGGGGAAAATCCAGCATCATATCGGTGCCGACCTGGCTGACCAGCGGCGCAAGAACGCCAAGAAGCGGCGGCGCGGCTTATGGCGGCTTGAGTATCTGTTTGCACGGTACCCGTAGCCGTGGTCGTCTCGCAGAACCCCGGCATCATCGGCGCGACGCCCAGCCTCATGCAGCTTACCGACGAAGTTGATGACGATACATCTCCAAACGCCTCTCTATTGTCCACGGGTGCGGGATGCACGATCAAGGGCAACATCAGCATCAACACCGGCGAGCACATCTACCATGTACCCGGACAGCAACACTACTCCGAGACAAAAATCAGCCCGCAGTATGGTGAGCGATGGTTCTGCAGCGAAGCAGAGGCGCGGGCGGCCGGATGGCGCCGAGCAAAGCGATAGTAATAAATTCGGATTTCTCCGCGACCGCCAAATTTTGAAACGACGACCAGCCATCACAGGTTGCGATGCTCATCTTCTCCCGACGTACGCTGCAATCCGTCATTGATACGGTCTCTGGTCACACACCGGATTCGCAGTTGCGTTCCCTTATCAACGCGGTGGAGAAACCGAACAAGAACGGGATACCTGGAGTCTGGGAGCTTTACCTTTTGGCCGGCCATATTCTGGCGCACAACGCCAAGGTTGAGCCAACGCTCGCCAACGGGAAGAAGCCTGATATCTTGCTGCCAGAGCATCTTATCTATGCCGACGTAAAGGCGATTTCTGATGATCAAGCTCACCACGACTATCCGATTGAATTCTTTATTGAAACTTTTTCGGATCAGATATTGCGCCGCTTGCCGGTGATGGGGAATTTTCAAGTTGATTTCGGATCACGCAAGGCTTCGATAGATGGCCAATTGGTGTCAGTCCCTGTGCTGCCACCGAAAGCAGATATTGCTCAGATCACAAAACAGATTGCCTTGGACCTGAGACTGCAGGGCGGCGATTTTAAACGCCCTTTCGAATATTTGATCGTTTTCGACGGCGTGCCGACCAAAATATCGTTCACGCCTGGCCGCCATGACTTTCCGACGCTTGGTTGGAATTCGGCGCATTTCACGACACATCGCAGACACGATCGCGAGGTCGATTCTGTTGCAAAAAGCGCTCTCGACGGTGCTCGACCGCAGTTGGAGTCATCACCGGAAGGGTCCCTCAGAGGTGTTTACCTTTGCGATGGCGGCACGGAGCTCTGGACAAAAGGGGCAGCACATAAAACTTTCCCGATACATGACATAGTACGCCGCTATATCGCTTCGTCGTCGTGGCTCGACTTCGTCGTGCTCTTTTCCGTGGAGCAGGAGCGAGATCCGACAGATCGGATGGCACCGTCTCTGCGATCACGACGGGCGACGTACAGGGTCAGCCATAGCGTCATGGCTCGCGATGAGGCAATTCGTGACAAAGTCGATCGCCTAGTACGGGAAGCGTTAGCCAAGCTGGATTCCCCGCTCCAGAATATTGAGAGTGCTTACCTCAATCGCATGAACACAGCGACAAGTATTGGCTTTCGAGGAGGCTGGACGACTATGGGAGACGACAAGTTTCGCATCCCCGCGCGATCGCTCGGCGAAATACTCGCTGGCGGCAACGCTCGATCGATTTTGGACGGCGACGAGGACCGTCTTTGGATCTCAGAGAGGCTGGCACAATGCCACCGCGATGGAAGGATGATCGTCAAGACCGAGCTGGTGAGCGGCCGACCAAGTGACGACGATTGGATCGACATCACATTCGGACCCAAAGATGCAGCTGTCTCCCCACTTGAGTTGCCAGCAAGCAAAAAGAAGGATCCTAGCTAAAACGTCTCGATAGCGTCCCGGCGTGTAGTGATGGCTGACAACGACCGACCGAAACCACCCGATGAGCACCTGATAGAGTTTCTTGACGGGCTGCGACCATTCGCAGCAACGTTCTGCATATGTGTTGCTGGGGAGTAGAGATCGCCGGTCTTGTTGAACTCACCACGATGGACCTCCTCCAATAGTGAAGGACTTCTTAGCGGAGGAGCCCTGACTTAGGGCGTATCGGTGCGGACAGCTCATTGGCGTAACCGAAATTGTACTCGCGCCGCCAAAAGTAAATGAAGAGCTAAACCAGAAAATCTACGAAGAAACTGGTCACGAGGCGTTTCGAGATGCTGCCATCCGCGCTCCATTGAATGAACGTCACTTTGAGCGCGCTCGCCAACAATTCGCTGAACTGCGGCGGACATCCCTGAGTCCTGAATCTCTTTCGCTATGGCGAGAGATCTACCGGGATTGACGCCCAGTGAAACCAAGACTGCCGCAGCGGCGTCTTGACCGACTGCCCGCCGGCTGTCTGTTCGACATCGTTTCATAGCGACCACCAAGCCAGCGCCAGCACGACGCCCGCGGCGAGGGTGAAGGCGAGGAAATGTATCATGCGGCATCGTCCGGCCTTCCGCCCGGCAAGACCGTGAGCCGCGGTTTGGCTTTGCCGGGCAGGATCCCCACGCCTATCGTGCCTGCGACTAGATGCTGCAGGCGCGGGATATGCGAGATGTCAGCGACGGCGGTGAAGGAGCGCGCGCACATACTCCGATTCTTATCGCTTGGGAGGCCCAAAGCGCATGACGCCTAACAGGAATGTCATTAGCGGTTGAAACGAGTTGGATCTGAACACGGCACGCCGGCCCTCCTCCGACTTGAACTCCACATTCGGATGTCAATTAAGATTATCCGATGGGAAATTCTGTGAACCCAGCCTCCTGCGCGAGCGCGCGCAATTTGGCTGGAGGAGCCAGACAAAAAGTTCGAAAAGCTTCCATAGAACCCCAGTCGATGGTCAATTGTAGAACCGTCTGACTGTCCTCCTAGGGGTCGACAGCGGTCAGTCCGCTTATGGGAGCGGATGGCGGAAGGCTGCGGTTCGGCTCTCGACCGCATTGCCGCCGCTCCTGCGCTCCGGTAGGACTGCTTTTAGCCCTTAGCGGACTTGTGTCTCGGCTTTCCTGGTAAGCCTGCACCGCGGGTGGCCAGTGGATGCCGCAAGCTGCCAATCCGCCTTAATTTCGTAACTCCGACTCAGTCGCTTTCTACAACGTAGTGCTTCCTAATCTCTTTTTCTTCGTAGAGATCATCACTAACCATCGCCACGATGATGGCGGCGACGGCAAAGCACAGATCAACGTCGGCCTTAGCAATCGGCTCTGTTTTCGTGTTGTGAGCGATAGCGTTTCTGAGTTTTTCGCACTTGTCGAAACCGTTCTTAACGTCTCCCCATATCTTCACTTTATCGAGGCCGCCGACAGATGGTGGCATGTTCGCCTTTATGATCGCCTGCAGTTTCTGCATCAGTCGGATGTCAGGTTTGATCCGCTGATCGTCGGATTGCCCCTTGTTGAGTTTCTCACGCTCCGATTCAACGAAGCTGTCGAGTGCCGAAAAATATGAGAAAAATGCCTGCTTGAGCTTTCCCTCTTCCTCGAACGCGAAACCTTCGGCAATCGCTTCCGCAGCATATCCGATACGACTGCTTTCTCCGGAGTAGGAGGCCACGATGAAATTGAAGCGCACATCCATGTTCATTTCCATGGAAGTACCAGACAAGCTTCCCCTGACCAGTGCTCGGCACCCAAAGCGGTCTGCCATCTGGAGTTCCAAGGCAAGCTTCCCTGTGCTTTCAGAAGTTGCTTTCGGTAGCTCATATTCGGGATCATCGTGCGGGTCATCGTCAACGAAGTACCCATAGTCGTCCAGTATCAAACTATGGATGAAAATCGCTTCGTCCGAGAGATCGAACTCGTGCCAGACTGGGTAGTCCTTATCGGTTCCCCCGTCGTACGGGATGAAATCGAAGTCGGGAAGGAGTTCAGTGGTCCTATAGACGCGCTTGACCTCGGAGGCCTCCAATTTAAGGCAAACACTGAGCTTGTCCTGGCTCAACGCCTCCGTCAGCTTACTCATGAATTCGACCTCGAATCTTGCAGAGCATTCATATCCAGATTCTGCAGATCACGTCGTCTGCGTGAGTACAACCATCAATGACTGAAACCCATGGGGGATTTATGACCACTTCCGCCGGCCAAAAACCAAGCTTGATGGACTTTGCTCGCGCAAAAACTTTGTTGGCGGCTCGACTTCGCAAACTCGAAGCGACCGGCACGAGTGGATTTGAAGGTCTCATGCGAGACGTCCTGTCAGAAACCACAGGTCAGCTGTTCAGGTTGGCCAAATCAGGCCCGCAGGCAGGATCCGATGTCCGGACGATCGAGCACAATACATTTCGCCTCGGTCTGGAAGCCAAAAGATATGGCGCGAAAACACGGCTTAGCCTTGATCAGATGAAGGCAAAGGTCGTCGACTCCGCTCTTCAAAGCGACCCTGTCGATCTATGGATACTGGCTGCCTCGCGGGAGATCCCGGTCACCGATATCGAAGCGCTCCGAGACATCGGAAACCGCCTGGGAGTAGCTGTGCTGGTCCTCGATTGGCCAAGCCACAAAGACTCGCTTCCCGACTTGGCGGTCCTTTGCCTTGAAGCGCCAGTCGCCATGGCGCGCCACTTTGGGAACGACCGATCTCTGCGGGACGTGGTCAGAGCAATTGGATCCCACCCGGATTTCGCAAAGTCTCGCGAGAGGGTCCGCCAAAGGCTGCTGGACGCCGATATCGGATATGCGGCAGCTGTGAGCGCCATGAAGACCTGGATTGAGGTTGGTTTGTCCAATCCCATGAACGCGGCATCACGTCTTGGCGGGAGCTTTAACAATCTGCATGACCCTGCCGTGAGGAAAGTCTTACGGCCATCGCTGAACGAACAGCTCGACAAATGGCTCATCAGCGGTCGACCTGCGGTTCTGCTCGGCGATGAAGGCATGGGGAAAACTGGTCCTTCTTGTCCTGGTGGGCAGCGAATTCCGCAGACGGCCGTAATCTGCCTCTGTCGGTTTTCGTCTCGGCCAATGACGTCCGGGACGACAACGCCGAGGAGCTGCTGGCCAAGGTTCTAGCCAGACGGCTCGGCCATGGCGATGCGACGTTCTGGCTACGCAGAGTTGGGCTCTGGCAGCGCGCCGATTTCGCCGGTCAGCAGTTCATTCTGGTCGTCGATGGACTGAACCAGAATTGGCGAAAACGCGATTGGTCGGATTTCCTGCAACCGCTCTACGACGAGCGCTGGAAAGGTCGCTTTGCCGTTCTGACAGCTGCTGGCCAGACCATTGGGCCGATCTGCACAGGCTGGCGCCGTTGGCTCCCCGTCCGGATGAAATTCGTGTTGGTCCCTTCAGCAACGACGAGCTGAAAGCGCTGTTGAAGTTGCACGCGGTGGAGGGTGAGGCGTTTGGAGATCGGATGCTGGATCTTATGAAGGTGCCGCGTCTCTCCCAGTTGGCTATCGAACGGCGTGAGGCCCTCGCGCCAACAGGCGACATAACGCCCGAGCGGCTCGCATACGAAGATTGGAAGCACAGGGTAGGTCGGCGCGGAGCAGCGCTGGCGATTTCCGATGAGGAATTCCGAGATTTCATCCGCGATCTCGGCAGCGGCGTGAAGGTTTCGCTCGATGACGCAATGTTCACCCGCGTTGATCTGGTTACCAAACTGGGCCGGGAGAGCGGCAAGGGCCAGGACGACCTTCGCGAAACCGTGGCGGAGCTGATCGCCGGGCGTTGGCTGGAAGCAGGTGACGGTCCTCATCGGTTTAAACTCCGCAAGGAGCTTACGCCTTTCGTGCTCGGCCTAATATTGGCGGCTGAACTGAGAGGCCTGGGCGATGAAGGCGAGGCCGCTGCCATCATCGCCACGTTCGTAGATCCCTACAAGGGGCAACGGCTCGGCGTTTCGATCCTGCGAGCGACAGCAACAATCGCGCTCCTGGACGGGCTTGTCGGCCGGCCTGCTCGGCGTGCCATCGTTCATCGGTGGGTAGCCGAACAAAACTTCTCTCAGGTGGACTATGATGCTTTCTGGCGTTTGATCGGCCTGGATTTTGAACTTTTTTGCCAGATTGCTGAGGAGACCTGGCTCGCCCGGTCCGGCAACAGATCGATGGATGAAATCCTTATCAAGGGACTGGCACGAGCCCATTCCTTCGCAGAGATCGCGCCACGCCTCGTCAGGCAGGTGACGATCTGGCTGGGATGGCTCTGGGCAGACCCAGACGACGGACGCTTCCTTGGTAAGATTGATCCGAACTCCGAGCGATCGGTCACAAATCGCAAGCGAACTCATGACAACCTGAAACGATGGAATGACTCGCCGATATCGTCGACCTGCCCGACCGTTGAACTGGTGGCCACGGGCGACGTGAGTTGGCTCGCTCACCGGGTGTTCGGGATTCTTTCGTTCCTGCCGCTGCAGGCATTCACTGACGCGTTCCTGGCCTGGGCAATCAGCCGGGCAATCATGGCCACCGCCAATCATTTCGAGGAGCTGGCCTGGGTCTTGCGCCTGGGCGGCGGCAAATCTGGCGATTTTCATGCCGCGCTGCTGAAAGCCGTGGACGAACTGACCGCAACAGGTGATGACATTGCGCTAACTGGCGGGCAATGGCTTCTGGAGGCTTTTGGAGACGCTGTCGCCGGGACGCACTTGGCTGCGTTAGTAAAGGACAAATCACCTACACTATTTGCAGACCGCGCGGATACCCAAAGTCCGCTTGATCCGAACGCATGCGTAGCGAACCATGATGCCAAGTTCGCAGGCGACCAGCTTTGGCTGCTCGGGCGCCAGTCGAGTGATGACGACAATCGTTTTGAGCGCCTAAAAGCTATGTTGGCCCGCACAGACCCAAATCTCCTGCAACAAATCGTTCGCTTGGCGGCCCTGAGCGCCCCGGGGCGAAACGAACTCGAATTGCAACGTCTTGTGGCCGAGGCCAACCGACTTTCGCTACTGTATAGACAGGAGGAGAGACTTCTAATCGCCGATGCCATCAAGGATTTGATCGACGCCTCGGCCATCGCCAAGGACGATGATCTTCCTTGGTGGCGAGCACGCGAGCTGGAATTGCGTCTTTGGGACCTCGAACCGGAACAACTGCTGGATAGAGTGCTCGACGATTGTCTGAAGCTGCCGATCCTCGCCAGGATCGAGAAGGTGCTGCTGCGTTGTGGACAATCAGCCATACGATCGCGCCTTTCCAGATTCCCGCTAACCGGTCCTCGCGATGACGTGCTCAGCGGGCTTCTGCTCCTGGGCGCCATAGCTGATGAAGAGGCTCTGGATGGTTGGTCAGATTTGGCGCCACTTGTCAGCAGCGTGGACGCAGAAATACGCGGCGCCGCTTTCGAACTGGCACCAGAGACACGCGACACTCAGGTGCTGCAGGCGATCGCCGATAGCGGATGGAAAGCTGCGGAAGCGAACAACCTCAAAGACCGCTGCCGGGGATCATTGGCGTTGCTGGCTGCAAGCGAGATTCTGCAACGCCCGGAACTGATGGAAGAGGCGGATCCCGAAATCTGGGCCGTCATGCTTCAACGAAATCCTGAAGACCCGGTCGCGCTGCAAAAATATCATGACTTCGTTCGCGGTGCCTTCGATAGGCTGGATCAAAAGGGAGGCTCCTGGTCCTACCCGAGATATTGGGCAAACCACGACCTGCCGATGACCATCTTGATTGCGAAGCAAGGGGCGAGCCTCGTGGCCTGGTTGAACGCTTGGCTCGACGAGCGTAACCACATTTCGAACGTTGATACGCTCGATGAATTTCCTCTCATTGCCCTGTGTGAGGGACTCATTCGATCCTTGCCCGCGGCTGGCATCCCGTTGTGGCGGAAGTTGAATGACGCAAGGGACCGAGGCATCATAAAGAACCCTCGGATAACCCTGTTGCCAGTTGAGGCGCCAGCATGCGCTGCCGGAGATGAAGGACGCCGGGAGGCTCTTGACCTCTGCACGACTGACAATGTGTTGCTTGACATGGCGAGGGCCGCCATCCAGCACGGCCAATCGAGCTGGCTTGAGGCCACCATCCGAGATGACGAGGCCAGTGGCGATGCGGCCCGGATCGCGCGGGCTTATACGCTCCTGGGTTTCTGCGATCTGACACCCGCATTCGAAAAGATATGGACCGAGTTCGAGGCGAGGAAGCCACGAACAGGCTGGCTGGCCGAGGTTTACGCGACTGGCAGTGATCACTATCGTCGAAACAGATGGGCGCGCGAGTGGTATCGACGCTACCTACACGCCGCTGATCAAGCGACCGCATTTGCCGCCCACGAAGTTCTCGCGAAGACGATCGACGGGCGAGGCAACCTTTGGATCAAGGGTAAGGATATTGAGCTGCTCACGACTCCGGTCGGGCGACACTGGGACACGAACCTGACCGTGCTGAACCAAGCCATCAAGAGCAGAAGCGAAACCCTTCAGGATAGGCTTTATGGCGCGAGAATCATGAGGCAAACCCAATCGCCTTGGCTCTGACGGGGATTCGACACCGAGCAAACCTGTTGGCAATGCGAATTCGAAGCGCTTGAACCAGCCGAGTATGTAAGTTGGGTTTCCGCGCAAGCTCGGTGATTAGATAAAAAGCAACCTTCTCGGCGGCGTCGCCCGAGATCGTGTCCCAGGGAGTGGTGTAGCTGACGGCTTGGTCGCCGCGCTCTCCGGGATGGGGCCGGGCTGATCAGCGTGCCACGGCTGGCAGGCTGATCAGACGGATCATCGCTCATTTGGCTGATGGTTTCCAGCGTCATGTATCTGGCGCGCTGCACGGCCCATTCGTCGTTCTGTTCGAGCAGGATCGCGCCAACCAGGCGGACGATGGCGTCGTCATTTGGGAAGATGCCGACGACCTCGGTGCGCCGCTTGATCTCGCCGTTGAGGCGCTCGATCGGGTTGGTCGAGTGCAGCTTGGCGCGGTGCTCCTTGGGGAAAGTCATGTAGGCAAGCACGTCGGGCTCGGCGTCGTCCATGATTGTCGCCAGCTTCGGCACCTTCGGCCGGATCTGGTCGGCAACGGCGCGCCATTGCGTGCTAGCAGCCCCGGGCGTTTCCTGGGCGAAGGCGGTGGCGATGAAAGCGGAGACGACGCGGCGCCCGCTCTTGCCGGCATGGGCCAGCACGTTCCTCATGAAGTGGACGCGGCACCTCTACCATGTCGCGCACAGCACCTTGGTGACGGCCGCCTTGATGCCTTCATGGGCATGGGAGACGACGAGCTTGACGCCGCGCAGGCCACGGCGGGTCAGCTTGCGCAGGAACTCCGTCCAGATCGGCTCGGCCTCAGACGTGCCGACCTCCATGCCCAGAACCTCTCTCGGGCTTTCGCCCGATCATGCGGGAAACCTTCTCGATGGCATGATCGACTATCTCGAACAGTTGTTGAGTGTCCCCAGAAGGTATCTTTCGGAGAGATATCTTGTCCGAGAGCGGGGTAAGGAGACCTACCAGCCAATTTGTCCGGCTGAGCTCGATTGCCATAAAGCATGTGTTCGTTATCCGCGTAACGGACTGCACCGATGGATTGGCGGTCATGGATATCCTCCTGTCTTTCGCCGAGAGAGGGAGCAAAGCTGCCCCAGCCGCAGGCCCCCTGCATAGGATCTACTTCCAGTACCTTTGCGGCGAGGAATTCTTCTGCCACGCGCTGCCGTTCGATCGCTCGTCGATGACGCGCTGGCGCGGCCGCATGGGCGAGGAGCGGATCATGGCGCTGTTGCAGGAGAGCCTCAGCCTTGCGGTCAAGACCGGGGCGATGAAGCCGGCCGACACGCGCCAGGTGATCGTCGACACCACCGTGCAGCCGAAGAACGTCATGTTCCCGACCGACGCCAAGCTCATTCACCGGGCGCGTGAACGGCTGGTGCGGCTGGCCAGGAAGACGGGGCTCAATTTGCGCCAGAGCTATGTGCGGGTCGGCAAGCTGGCGCTGATCAAGCACCAGCGCTATGCCCACGCCAAGCAGTTCAAGCGGGCCAACAAGGCGCTGCGCAGGCTCAAGACCTATCTCGGCCGGACCATTCGCGACATCGGTCGCCAGATTGCCGGCGATGCGGGGCTGGACGCGCTCTTCAAATGGCCGCTCTACCAGGCCGCCACCGTTCTCGAGCAGCGTCAGCGTCAGCGCGGCCGCAAGATCTACAGCCTGCACGCGCACGAGGTGGAATGCATCGGCAAGGGCAAGGCGCACATGCCCTACGAGTTCGGCGTCAAGGCCTCGGTGGCCACCACGCTGAAGCGCTCCAAGGGCGGCCAATTCGCCCTGCATGCAAAAGCACTGCCCGGCAATCCCTATGACGGCCACACGCTGGCAAGCGTCATCCCCGATATCGAAGAGACCATCGGCAACGAGATCGGCCGCATCCTTGCCGACGCCGGCTATCGCGGCCACAACGCACCCCAGAGCCACAGGTTCAGGGTCGTCACCAGCGGCCAGAAACGCCGCGTCACCCCGGCAATCAAACGCCAGATGCGGCGGCGGTCGGCGGTCGAGCCGGTGATCGGCCACATCAAGGCCGAGCACCGCATGGGCCGCAACTACCTCGCCGGCCAGCAGGGCGACGCCGTCAACGCCATCCTGGCCGCCGCCGGCTACAACTTCTCCCTCCTGCTCAGGTGGCTGAAGGGTTTTTTGTCGCTCTTGATCGCTCTCTTCCAACTCCGGCCCAAGCCGGTCGCCGCTTAGGGGCTGGATTGTTCACGGTCGACTATCTGTTCGGCCGGTCAGACCGCCAAATTCGGTTCATTCAGAATTGGATGGGTACCGACCAAAATGAATCCCTAATCGACCGACTTCACAGAAAACGAAGCGATCTCCGGCCCTGACGAGCGAGTTTCGGCGTTGTCCGGGTGCTCCTGGATGAAAGATCGGGCTTCGCGCCTCATTTGGACAACGCCGCCAGGTAACCGTTTCCCTGAAACCTGCCCTTCATTCAGATTTGCAACATCAACGACTACCGGCTTCCTAGACCTACTTGGAGCCAATCGGAGGACAGCCGTGTCGGCGCCAGCCCGACCGCAAATTGCGGCCGACCCCATGGCAAACGTTGATTAGCCAATGAACTTGATCCACAGGCGCTTGAACCATGCGACGATGGCCCTGAGCCCCTTCGGCTGGGCGCCGCGCTTGAGCAGACGGTCATGGACGCGGCCCGCTTCGATCTGCGCGCGAGACATCTTGCCGGCCCATTGGATGCGGCCGCTTTTAATGATGTAGTGCGAGCCACAAGGGAAGTCGTGATTGCCGATCGACGGCCATATCGAGGCTCCCTCGTCTTCCATAATGAGGTCATATTCAGTCGGAACGAGCGGTGTTGAAACCTCCTCGCCGCACCCACACGCGCAATTATGCAGCGCGACGTGGCATTCGCGCGACACGTAAAGGACACCGTCTTCCAGTTGTTCCGGAATGTCTTCGACGAAGACCGTTGTAAGACAATCCACCCGAGCCATCATGTCACCCGGTTTGTGATATTGTTGCCCTCGATCATGTATGTCGCGTTCCTTTCGTTGCGCTCATCACGATAGAAGGTCAGCCAGCGTTTCCAGCGCATGACCGCCATAATCGCGTTCAAAGAATTGAGTTCGGCGATCTGGATTTCGGTTCCGTACACATCGGCCTCTTCGTCGTCGTCACCGAACGACAGATGGGTAGCCACTTCCGCCCACGGCATGCCAGGGGCAATAAACGTTGCCCTTGCGCAACCGTCGAGCGTGTTGTCGTCCAGCCCTATACCTATGCCAGTGTCGACGAATGCAATGCCCAGGCGAACCAGCCCTTCGGCAATCACGCGCCGCGACGATCCCTTATCAACGCAGACAAATACGAAGTCATAGGCTGAAAATTCGTCAATGTTGTCAGCCGTCACTCGAGTGGTGTGCGGCTTCACGCCCTTGTGCATGCGCGCGTAGAGCGCAGCGTAATAATCTACCTTGCGGGGGAAATTCTTCGCTAGCACCAGTTCGGGAGCACCAGGCGAACGGAAAAGATTGTGGTTGAGAAGCTGGTCGTCATCGTAGATGTGGATCTCGGCAACACGGGTCTTGGCGGCGAGGTCGAGCAGATAGGCACCGGTTCCGCCGAGGCCGATGATCGCGATGCTGCCCCTGAGTTTGCGGTTGGCGGCGAGGATTCCGTAGCGGACTGACGCAGAATCGGGAATCGCGAAGGGACTATCGTCCTCCGCACTGGCCAACGTGACGCCTGTACGCGCGTTGGCGGTCTTGTCGTGAGACCGCGCAGCAGCACCGAGGTGAGACTCATAGGTGACAACCTTGTCGTAAATGTTGGCATACTGGCCGGTGCCTTCTGGCTTCGACGAGAAATAATGGTGGACCTTGATGTCCGACCCCACAGTCGCTTCCTGACTATTATGGATGATATTTGTCATTGGCGTGCCATCGCGATGGCAAGGCGTCTCGCCGGCGAACCACATGGTGTGGTCCGTCAGTGGAGTCGAGGTCAGGCCTTCCGTATCCAGCGACAGAGTGCAGACAAGTGTGCCTCGACCAAGCGACATGTCCCGCTTCACATAGGGCACGCTGTGAACGAGGAGGACGAGGTCGCGCATCTCAAGCTCAAACCCCTCGTCCAGCAGTTGCTTCAGATGTGGATCACGACTTATCAGATCGGCGGACATTGAAGACCATCCCATTCTTGACTTCGATCTTTTCGCCCTCCACCAGATCACCTTCCGCGCCGTGTACACCTTTCAGGTAAGTTATCGTGTACTTGAATTTCTCGAAGTCGGCGTCAGGGTAGGCGAGAAGTGCAACCTCACGATAGCTGAGCTTTTTCTTGGGCACCGTACGCGGTCGCCCGTTGACTTTGATGACCACCGTCTTCGCTTCGCGGCTGCGGATGCGCTCGACTCCCTGTCCGCCCAGAGTCACCTCGCCATCAGCGGGAATGACCGCGTCGCCGGCGCTGTCCAGGATTAGCTCGAGTTCCTCATCGATGCTGGCGTAACGGTAGATGTCAGCTGCGGAGAGTTTGGCCGCCCCCCATTCCCAGCCGCGCTCGTTGACGGTGAGGGAGAAGGTCCGATCACCTTCGAATGAAAGGAACTCAGGCTGCGGCATCTGTCGCAGGTCGGTCGGCTCCTCAAGCCCGATCGAACGCGTCGACCCGTCCGCAATCTGGATGAGAATATAACCGCTAGCTGGATTGAGCCCGCCGATGGTGCGGACCTCGCGACCTGAGATTATGGCGTCATTGGTGGCGATCACGCGACCATCCAGCTTATATGTAAAGTTCGTTACGTCAGGCATTGAACCCTCCTTGTTTCTCATTCTGCACAAATCATATATGGAGTTTTTAGCCAATGTCTAGCTATTAATTGGCTAGTTAATGGTTGTTTTTTGATTGACAGGTATGGACTTTATAGCTACATGGAGAGTGCTGGTTAGGGAGAAGCGCCTGTGAAGCGTACGATGACGCTTAATTTGTCGGACGCAGAAATGAGCGTCCTTGAAACCATGTGTGAAGAAAAAGGGTTGTCTAAAACCGCACTCGTTCGCCAAGCGCTGCGGCTCTACAAATCAGTCGATGATCGACTGGCGCGGGGCGAAAAGGTGTTCGTCGAAAGCGCGGATAAATCAGAAAAAGTAGAGCTTATGGTTCTATGAAAGGGCTGATCGATCGAGTCTTTCTCAAAAATCGTGCCACAGGCCTGTACGAAGATGCACACCTGTATCATGGCTTGGACAGCACGAATCTCGCGCATATCGAAGGACGCTGGCGACCTCTTTTTGAGTTGCGTCGGAGGGAGGCTAAGGCTTCCCTTCAGACGTTAGCAGAGGTCAATGCTGAAGACGCCCATTGGGAATGGGGCAAGAAGGCGCTGGTTGCGCTGAACGACCCCTTCCTGTTCGATTTCTTCGTGCTTGAATGTGGTGGCAGTACCCAAGCCATCATGATGACGCGCAAAGGCGGTCAGGATTGCTTCAGTCGCCACCCCGAGCATCAGCGAGCGCCGCTGATCTACGTGGAGTTTTTGGCGACGGCTCCATGGAACCGACTAAAGTTGGTTGCTGACCCGACTTACAAGGGCGCGGGCCGTGTGCTCATCGGTACGGCCGTCAGCTTGAGCCTAGAAGAGGAATTTGGTGGCCGAATTGGTCTGCATTCTCTTCGTGGCGCAGAAGTTTTCTACCGGGATGCGATCGGAATGACGGATTTCGGAACGGATAGCGAAGGAGTACATAAAGGACTTAGATACTTCGAGCTTTCCAGCAGGGATGCTGCGACTTTCCTATCCGTGCAACACTAACAAGAGGAGTCGACCATGAAATTACATTTCACTGCCGATTGGCTGCGCAGCCATATCGAACATGATCCGGATGTCGATTGCGACGTGGGGCTCCCGCTCCGCGACGCAGCTCCGCTTGAGCGTCTTATGCAGGAGAAGTCTCGTCATCAAGCAACTGCGGGGCAGCCTAATTCGGCTGCCCCCGAACAGAAATCTGCTGTGTTGTTTAAGTTGGTGCATCAGCTTCGACGCAAGGACGGTTTAAGCATTGCGCAGTTGGCTGCCAAAATTCGTGTTGATGCGGCGGAATTGGAGCAGGTGGAGAAGGATCCCAACTATGTTCCAGGCCCGCGTACCGTTCATCAGCTAGCCGAGTTTATTGGGGTTTCAGCACGTGCTGTAGGACTGCTGACTGCGGCGGCGTCCGCGCAGAATGACAATCTCACCGAAGCGGTGCATCGTTTTGCTGCGAGTTCAGACGACCTATCGAAACTAAGCCAGGCTGAAAGGCGCGACCTCAACGATTTCGTTAAGGTACTGGCGTCAATCGATAAGAAGAATGGATGACCATGTCTGCGATTGAGCCGATAATCGGGAACTTTGAGCGCCGAGATATCCATGAGCACATATCACGTTTGCTACGTGATCTCGGCAATCCAGAGCCCCCATTAAGGCTCGAGCAGGTGCGCGCGCTGCAAAAGCTTGACCTTACCTATTATAGCAAGGCGAACTTGAGCCTATTAGATGAGATCGCCCACAGGGCGCGAATGGCTGGGAACGAGATCACCAGCACGGCTAAGCGCATGGTCGATGTAGTCCAGCAATATGGCCTTCGTGGTATCCTAATGTTGAAGGAAGGCGACAAAAGAATCTTCATCGATGACGAGGTAGCCGAGCTAAAGCGACGCTTCCTCATCGCACATGAAATTACACATGACCTTCTACCGTGGCATCGCTCCCTGCTTCTGGGCGACAACGAGTCCACGCTGAACCCAACATTCCATCAGGCAATGGAAGCAGAAGCTAACTATGGCGGACGCCATCTCTTGTTTCTGGGAGGAAGGTTTCGACCGGAAGCGCTGGACTGCTCATTGGAATGGAAGAGTATCGAGCAGCTTCGCAAGCGCTATGGGAACACACTTACAACAACACTTTGGCAAATGGTTTGTGAACGCGACCCGGAGTTTCCTGCCTTCGGCGTTGTCAGTCGGCATCCGTATCACAGAGATATTTGCGAGAAGGCAGGGAATGACAATGTGGCATATTTTCCAAGATCGATAGCTTTAGCTGAGCACTTTCCCGGAATCACCACCACAGTTGCCTATTCCGCGATCTGCGATCACGCAACGAACCGCAAACGGGGTCCAGTAGGCGAAGGCGAAAGCATCTTTTATGATGCGAACGGCGAACCCCATGTATTCTGGTTGCACAGCTTCTCAAACACCTACGATCTGCTCACTTACTGCATCTACAAGAAGAAACACCAGCGCATTTTCCCTGTCGGCTTTAGGGCAGCCTAGGCACAGGCAGACGGTTATCTCAACGGCAGCTTGCCCATACTGTAAGCACACCACCGCTGTTTCGCTTGCGGCATATTTCTTGGCGGACGTCGCTTATTGTCGGCGCGACATTGGTATGACCTCGCCGAGCTGGCCGGACGGCCCCTCACCGCGGGTCGGCGCCACGAGCTTCAGCTTCACGACGCGAGCAGGCTCTTGCGAGAGCCAGCCCGGAGGAAGGTCCATCCGGTGAAGACCGCAGACGTGCGCATCCGGCAGCCAGGAGAACCTGTGCACCGGAGTGCTGGGGTCAAGCTTACTTGGAGGAAGTGCAGCCAAGCTCTCAACATCATGAGCGAACAACGGCAGATCGTGCCGAAGCTCTTCCTTGGACAGCCCCCGTCATCCACCACGGTCCGAAATACATCAGCCAGTAACGTAGGTTGCTGCAGCGGCCAAACGTCATCGTAGGGCTCGGATCCTGAGTAGCCCTTGGCGCTGTAGCTACGATAAAGGCGGGTCGCTCCCTCGGCATCGACAATGCAGAGGCGTTGGAGACGCATGATCTGAGCCTTGATGGACACGCGCCAGCGAACCTTCAGCCGCTCCAGCTCCCAAAGCGAGGCACTAGTGACCTCAGCCGAGAACTGACTCGCCGGCAGAAGCAACGCTGAAGCGAACCGATGAGCTTGGTCTTGGATCAGCTTGAAATTCTCGACAAGCTCATCCTCGGACACTGCACGGTGCAGCAAGAGGTGGGCCAACTCGTGCGCGGCATCAAAATTGTCTTCGCGCGAATGACTGCGCTAGAAATACGTGTGGGCGACGATCAGATCCCCACCTGCTTAGCCCATACAACTGTGTGGTTTCCATTGGTTCGCTCGCCACGACGACGCCGATCTGCTCCAGCAGAGCAACTACGTTGGGGTCGGTCGCAATCCGATTCCCCAGTGCTCTCGCGCTGTTTGGGCAATGCCCTCCAGATCCTCATCCCCAGGCTTCGGTAGCCTAAGCCGTTGAGTAAATCTGGCAGGTCGACTTCAGGGAGAAACGCATAATGGCCGGCAACTGCCGTAATGTCTTCAAGCCAGCGGTTGACCGGATAATCCTTGGTCACAGCCACGCCCTGTACGGTGCGGCCCTCGTCCAGCAGCAACCGCAACGCCCCCAGTCGCCGCCCTCCGGCGACGACTTCGAACTTGGCTCCCTTCGGGGCCTTGCGGGTCAAAAGGTTATGGATGAGGCCATGGGCCTCGATGCTGGCGGCCAGTTCGGCCCTACCTGCGGGCGGGATAGTGATAACAGCGGTATTCATGGACTTGCTCGTGTTGATTTCAGCGATTGACCTGATGGGTTCAGGTCCCCTGAACCCCTGCCTCGCGGCGAGTAGCGGGGAGCGAGGGGGGGGGCAAGTCCCGGGGGCGGAGGGGTCTCCCCGGTCTGCACCTAGCGAAGCGGAGGAAGATGGGGGAACCCGCCCGCGGCGGCTTGCTGGGGAGAGAGGGCCGCGCGCCTCTCTTCCCGCTACATAGGAGAGGTGCCGCTAGGCACATCCATGTCGGCGCAGCCGTGCCGCGAAGCGGCCCAAGAAAGAAGAGCGTACAAAACGGAAGCACCTAAATGCCCGCCAGCGGGACCAAGTCAGATCGGTGCAGGAGAAAGACCGTGGCCCTGAGACCGGCTCAACAGGGCGGCCGTAGGAGCATCAGCAACGCGCCGCCGTCAGGCGGGATGCGGAACGGACGGCCCCCCGGCGAAGGGCGCCGTTCTCTTTGAGCTGCGACCCTGGTGAGCGCCTTCGTGCCTAAAGCTGTGCCGTCGGGCTAAGCTTCAGCTTCAGATCGTTCTGAAAAGCCGAACATGGTTCGTCGAGTAACCCTTGAGGGAAGGATCCTTGTCGGGTTCCCTGTTTTTCGACAAAATCGCCCTGCAGAATTTATATTGCGTGATTTGGCGGCATCGCACTGCTGGGTGTCCGCCTTATAGCAAGCGTGGACCAAAACGGCTCCCACGTAATCATGCTCGACGTTGTTGGAAGAAAGGTGGGTCTGAATGTCTTGGAGAATGGCAACTCCATGGGACATCCCATCTGCTCCGGAGTAGGTCATTACGAGTTGACCGGGTCGTTCAAAGCCGCTTACCGAGCCGCTCCCTGCAACGTTCTCGTAGGTGCCAGACAAATCCGGGGCCGACGTGAATGTCACCTTGAAGGGGTGCCCCAGGCCGACGGGGGTGACATCCGTAAAGTCGGGACCGTAGTACACCGAGAGATCACGCAGTATGGAGATGATAACCCGATTGCGGCTTTCAAGTGTCCTCGCATCCCCCGAGGGCGCCACCTGATCTCTCGGGCAACCTTGTTCGGCGCCGCAGTTATTGAGGCGGCCGGCTTGGAAGCAGTTCCTTATGGCCCTCATGCATAAACCAGAGCACCCGTTTGAGGTGACTGCGAAGGGCCTTACGGGCGCGGATTGGCTCTTTGACCGGATCGATACCCAGTACATCCAGCGCCATCTCCTCTTCGCTGGCACTGTCGGCGCAAGCGTCCATGAGCTTCAAATAGAGCTGGAAATGCTTGTCATCATATGCGGTTAGGCTTTCCGACCAGGGGACTTCCGTTGCAATGGTTGGATCAGGCGTTGGGCGCGATCTGCTTTTCATCCATGTCTCGCTTTGGCGATGAACCAGGCCCCCGTTCCAATTCAGAATATCTCCATCTAGCGCACTTTCAACCGTTCTCGGCCTTCTTCGGACAGTGCCCAATCGTTGCATATGGTCGTGGGTTCCAAATTGGCGCGCGGCTGCTCGCGACCAATACATCCTCAACTTGGCGAGGCGATGTAACGCCCGGCTGAACCAGAATGGCGCGGGTATTGAGCATCGCCGATTGGATCGAACCTTCTTTTAGCTTCGCGATAATCTTGTCTGGCTGCTTGCAAGCGTCCATCATGCCGCCGTACATACGCTTAAGGATCTCGCCCATCACCGTACGAGCAGCAAACATTTCCAAAATCGATCTTGCAACTTGAGGCTTTGCGTTACTGCATAGCTGCATTGCACAAAATGTGTTTGCGCATTGCACAACTTTTAGCCATTAAGCTTTACAGCTGATGCATGCGATGGTTTCCTCCCATTCCATGGTATCAGCTGTTCCCCTCTGAAGGTTTTGACTTTACACCTAAAGGGCCTCGGTTTTCCGATGCCCTTTTTTTTGGCGGTCGCCACGTCGTTAATGGAACGCGGCTCGATCGCCGGTTCAGCCATCAGGCTTTGGAACCCGTTCTGCCCGGCCGACCCCTCCCGACAACAGTCTGACCTTCGCCAGCCTTCTACGGGCAAGCGTTCGCGCCAAAAGTTCAAAGCCGCGTCCGTAACATTCGACGATGAAAGCCAATGTCATCAGGTCGAGCAGAAACTCGTCGATCGCATGTGTGAGCGCATCAGACTTTTGTCCGAACTGAAGGAGCAGGGCGCGCGCGTCTTCGATCGCGGCCTGGCAATCGTCTGCATCTATCAGGGAACTGATCCTGTCAAAGATCTGCAAGCGTCCTCACTTTTCGGAAGCCGCACTCAGCATCGAACGCCGCTGATGAGTGAGTTTCCAACAAAAGAACAGGGTAACGTTTCGCGAAAAATCGCTCGCAGCGCGTCGAACGAGCATGATGCCTCAAATGACATGTGAATTCCGGCTCACCAACATGTCGTCGAAGGCGAGTGAGCCGGCCCATGTCTGCGTCCCGGCCGCCAGACCACTGGTCAGGAGGAACTGTGGCCACATCGTCGGAGACAAATGGGTCCATCTATTCTTCCAGCCGCCACGGTTCAGCCTAGATTACATGCGAAACGACAATAACGGAAAGCAAAGGTTCGCAAAATGAGTAGGGTGGCTGGATCAAACGAAGATTTGGCTGCACCAACGACCTTTGGGCCACTTCTGCAGCCGACCTTTCGTTCGATCTGGCTCGCGACGCAGGTTTCAAGCCTCGGCTGGTTGATGCAGACTGTTGCCATCAGCTGGCTGATGGCAACGATCTCGACTTCCGATCTGATGGTTGCGCTGGTGCAGGCTTCATCGAACCTGCCCGCTTTCGTCCTGTCCGTTTTTGCCGGAGCTCTCGCCGACAATTTCAGCCGGCGCAGGGTGATGTTCGCCGGTCGGTGCCTTATGGTGATTGCGTCCGCGATGCTGACCGCGTCTGTAGCGCTGGGCTTTGTCAGTCCGTGGATGATCCTCGGCTTCAGCTTTTTGATCGCAAGCGGCGGTGCTCTCAATGATCCGGCCTGGCAAGCGTCGGTTGGCGATATCGTGGATCGACGAGATGTTCCCGCTGCCGTAACCCTGCTTTCTGTTGGCTTCAACACCGTCCGGACCGTGGGTCCGGCGCTCGGCGGCATTGTGGTTGCCTCTTTTGGCCTCATGGCGGCATTTGCGGTGACCACGCTCACCTATTTCGTACCTTTGGCCACTATTTGGCGCTGCAAGTGGAAGGTTCGCTCGTCCCCTCTTCCACGCGAGTCGATGAGGACGGCGATCTATGACGGGCTGCGCTTCACGGCGATGTCATCGGAAATCAAAGCGGCGATCGCGCGCGGAACCCTCTTTGGCCTGGCGAGCATCGCCATACTCGCGCTGCTGCCGGTGGTTGTCCGCGACCAGCTGGGAGGAGGCCCGCTCGCCTATGGCGCGCTCATGGCCGGCTTCGGGACCGGTGCCGTCTTCGCCGGCCTCTCCAACAGCCTGTTCAGACGGAGCTTGTCGCAGGAGCGGCTGATGAGGCTCTCCTGCGTCGCCTGCGCGGCGTGCTCACTTTCCCTGGCACTGACCTCTTCGATCGGGGTGGCGGCAATTGCACTCGCTTTGGGCGGCGCGGGCTGGGTCACCGCCTGGTCAGGGGTCGGTGTGAGCGTGCAGCTGGCGAGCCCGCGCTGGGTCGTGGGGCGCACCATCTCGATCTACTATGCTTTGATAGACGGCGGCATCGCGCTCGGTAGCTGGGTGTGGGGCACGGTGGCCGAAAACCATTCGTTGACCTGGGCGCTAGAGGGTTCCGCTGGAGCCCTGTTGATCGTCGCTGCAGCCGGCGTTCTCTTTCCGCTTCGGGAGCGCCGCGACTCCGAGCCCGATCCCTTGGAGGAATTCGATGCCCCAGCTGTCTCTCTCAATTTGAAGCCGAGGAGCGGCCCGATCGTGGTCAAGATCGAATACCTGATAGCCGAGAGAAATCTCGAGGCCTTCCTCGACCTCATGCGGCAGCGGCGCCATGTACACAGCCGCGTCGGTGCCCGGAACTGGACGCTCCAGCGGAACTTGCAGAAGCCTATGCATTGGACAGAAACGTTTCGCACGCCGACCTGGACGGACTACCTTCGCCTCAATCATCGTCTGACGGAAGCTGGACGAGCGCGCTGATCCGGGCCAACGCTATCTTGAGGTTGGCATTTTGTCCCGCCAGCTCGCTGAGACGATCACGTTCGGCGGCGACCACATCCGGACTGGCGTTGGCAACGATGCACCCGCGCGGAGCGTGCTGTTGCTGGAAGCAGGAAGGCATGATCGGCCAAAGCCGGGAGAGGTGCTGCCGGCAGTAGCGAATGGGCTGCTGCGTCAGCTTGGTGTCTGGACGCCGTTCGCCGAGGCCGGCTTCGTTGAAAATCGTGCGCTTGTTTCGGTGTGGGCCAATGAAGTTCCCAGCGAGCGGCACGGCATGTTTTCCGCTCAAGGTGCCGGCTGGCAGCTCGACCGGACGCGATTCGACCGGCTGATGGTGCAGGCGGCCAAGGCGGCAGGTGTGGACACGCGGTTTGGCTCGGCCGTGGGTTCGGCAGTGCGCGACGATCAAGGCTGGCTGCTCAAGCTGGCCGATGAAGCTATCGTTGCCCGCGCCGTGGTTTGGGCGACCGGTCGCAGTTGGAGGCTGGCGCGATGTTTCGGCGCCAAGCTCACCATGCACGGACATCTTGCCGCCTACACACGCTTTTTCGACCGCGCACCGGGCGATTGCAGCATGGTCGTCAAGGCGCGTCCCGAAGGCTGGTGGTACAGCGCCGACTTGCGCGTGCCTCACCGATCCGGATCTGGGCAGCGAACTGCGCAAAGCCGGACATTGGTACCAAGCTTTAGCCGCAACGCAGTCCATCGCGCCGCTCGTGCCGCCCAACGCAATCGAGACCGCCAGCATGATCAAGGCGGCGGGAACCGCAATCGATCCCGCCGCCGGTGACCGCTGGGTCGCGGCGGGCGACTGCCTGTTCTGTGCCGATCCACTGTCATCACGCGGGATCGTGCATGCACTCCGCTCAGGGATCCTGGCGGCCTACGCGGCATCGGACATGCTGGACGGGCGTGGCGATTCGCCTGCGCCCGCTATGCAAAATCGCCACACGCGGCTTTGCCGATTAGCTCCCAGCACTGCTGCCCACTATGCAGCCGCCGCGCGATGGGACACGCCTTTCTCGCAGCGGCGGCGCAGCCATGTCTTCCACGCGTCTAGCATCGAAGGAGGGAGGTCAGAGGTGGTCTCGGGACGGGGTGCTCGGCATTTATGAACCGACCGAGCGCCAGCGAGTGGTCGTCGGCGGGCTCAATGGCGGCATCAGGTCAGGGAACTCGGCCTCCATGATCATCTCCGATTTAATTCAAATTTGTCTGTATATATTGCCGATTGCACTACCTTCACCTCGTAGACGGCAATGCGGGCGGGTAGAGAGGGTTCTATGATATGACAAGCGATTTTTCCGCCGCCCGAGTGCATTTAGATCGAGCGTATGACTACCTTTGTGGGGATGACCCGATGAGTCAAAGGGGCCGCGAAGCCTTGGACCTGCTAATTGAGGCGGTTGCCGTCGAAGAGTTCAAGCAGCCACGCCAAAGCGCTGAGGTGCTAAGGTTTCCGATCGGGCGCCGCTGCTGAGGTAATCTCCACGGCCGCCATGTAGCCTCGCGGGTGAGGCGCTCACGGCAGGGACTCGCCGCCCCGTGAGGGCCGGGAACGAACGCATTGGCAAACGGAAAGCCCACTTGCCAGACCAGCGCCCGGCCGGCGTGGCAAGTAGGCCGGCGGTTCCAAGCGGAGACATTGATGCCGGACTATGTCGTGCTTTGCATCGCATTAAGCTGCTGCGGGATATACGTAACGCCATCCCTAAAAACATCGAATGCGGCAGCGACAGCGCGAATCCCAAAGCGATGCTCCCGCCGTACGCGGACAAAGCCGTTCTCGAAGTCCACTATCCCGTCCTTGGCCAGCATGGCCAAGCGCTCAGCCGAATCGCGAAGACGGATCGGATCAGATCCGTGGGCGACACAGATTGCCGGCACGTCAGCCTCGAAATCGCACATTAATCGCTCGATAATTGCGGCTCGCACGCGGTCGTCGTCTGTGAGGCGATGGCCCTTCGATGTAGCCAGTCGGCCAGCTGCGATGTGCTGGATGTAGGAATCCCGTGTAACTTCGTTTTGAACGTATCCCTGGCCGATGCGGCCGATAGCCGACGCGCCGAAACCGATCAGGGTTCTGCAGGTATCCGCCGAGTAGCCCAACGAGTTACGTCGCAGGTGACCTGTTTCCTGTGCCAGCGCGAGCTCGTCGTCCGGCAAAGCGAAATGGTCGAGCCCGATTTGTCGGTAGCCGGCGGCAATCAGCGTCACGGCGACAGCCGCATACTGTTCAGCGCGGGCAGCGCTGTCGGGAAGAAATTCCGCCTCGATGAGGCGCTGATTCTTTACTTGGGATGGGATGTGCGAGTAGCCGAACAAGGCAAGCCGGTCGGGGCGTATGGCGACCGCCGCCCTCACTGTTTCGACGCACGACTCCACCGTTTGACGCGGCAGGCCGTAGATGAGGTCGAAGTTGATGCGGCTTACTCTATGCCGGCGCAGCACTTCCACGGCAGCCGACGTCTGGGCCTCGCTCTGGATTCGGTTGATCGCTTTTTGAACAATGGGATCGAAGCTCTGTACGCCCAGGCTCGCGCGGTTCACGCCGGCCGCTCCCAAGCCTTCCGCCATCTCGGGCGTGAGCGTGCGTGGATCGATCTCGATGGCGACCGTAGCTGCTTTCGAGATGGCGAAGCGGCATCGCAGGAACTCCATCAGAGCGAGGAACTCGGCTGGTCCGATGAGAGATGGCGTTCCGCCGCCGAAATGTATGTCGCTCACGGGCAACGTCTTCGGCACTCGCTCCGAAACCAGACGGATCTCGTCACGCAGCGCCGCCAGATAGTTGAGGATGGGCGCATCACGGCGGGTGATGGTGGTTGGGAAGCCGCAATACCAGCAGGCTGATCGGCAGAACGGAACGTGCAGATAGAGTGACACCGGATCATCAGCCGGCAGGTTCCTGAGCCATTCCTCATAAGCCTCGGCGCCGACCGCCCCAGAGAACTCCGACACAGCCGGATAGATAGTGTACCAAGGCAGCCGGGCCTCTCGAAATTTCGTGGTCTGCAACGGTCACCGTCCCATGCTGATAACATCCAACCTTACCGCTGCGCTCGCCTGCGTCTTTGCGCTATGTCAGTCCGTTCCGCTTTGGGCTCGAAATTTTTTAGCAATGGGCGCCGTTCAGTCTTGGCTGGACAGCGATGGTCTGAGCGCACTCGGTCAGCGACTGACGATGGTGTTCCCGCCGAAACCCTCACGCGCACCGTTTTGTTCCACCGTCCCTTCCCTTCATCTGCGCGTGGGAGACTCTTCTGAGCGCAGATGAAGCATCCGATGAGACAATATACGGTGTTGGGTCCAGACTTTGCACGCCAGCTACCGCCGCCCATAATGATCTCTGCCGTCTCGATGAGCTCGTTGTGTGAATTGCTGGCAGAAGCATTAGCTGTGCCGCGCCGCTTTCAGCACGAAAACCTGCTCGACGCGACCGTCAGGTCCGCCGCAATGCCAAGGCTGGCGCCTACCGACTCAGTGGTGCAAGGCTGCGGCGCGTGGTTATCGACCATCAGCTCGCCAAAGTGACGGCGTCGTACCGAGCGGTGGCCGCCGCATGATGCCTCAACGGCGGGGCTCACAGCAAACAATGCCGTCGCCATTAAGCCAAACTGTCGCGAAGCGAACAGACGAACCGTAGCCGAAACGTTTGCCGTTCGTGCTTGGGTGGATCCGCAAGGCAAAAAGAACGGAAACGCGAACCAAGGTCCGCCCGCACATTTGAGCTTCAAGCCGCAGCTGGGCCGTCAGGGTGGCACGTCATTTGCAGTAGTACCCTTTGTGAGGCCCGCCGCGGAGGTGAAAAGGGTGATTGTACAAAAATGTTGTATGACCGTCTGGGAGTGATAACTACTTAATGTATGTGACAACAAGTCTCAATCACATTCTAAATTCTCCTGAGCATTAGCACGACAGGTGCAGCAACACTCCTAGAATTCAGCTTGATGCGCTATCAACCGTTTGCTTAGCAAAAATCATTTATCGGTCTCGATTCCTTTTACTATTTAGACGGAGATCAACAATGACCATTGGGAGCCTCCTCCTCGGCTCAACTGCGGCACTGGTCGCCGTTTCCGACGCTCGCGCCGTGATCATCGTCCCCGAGCCTGATCCGACTGAGTACCTCAAGATCTGCGACGTCTACGGCTCGGGCTACATCTACATTTCAGGCACCGAGTCCTGCCTGCGCATCCGCGGCTATGTCAGTTACGACGTCGGCTTGGGCCATGTCGGATTGTTTGACCACGCAAGAACCTCAGATGTGAGGACTGGTGAGGATCAGGGTACATGGCAAAACAATACGCGCTTCACACTGAAAGCTTGGACCGGCCAGGAGACCGAACTCGGCACGTTGAAGACCTACACCGAAACCCGCGTGAATTTCGGTAACCGCCACACTTTGGTTTCGGACAGTTCTCGGTCCTATGCCTTCAACGGAGACAGCATCTTGACTTTCGCCTGGATTCAGCTTGGTGGCCTCCGAGTTGGTAAGGACTGGTCGGCCTTCGACATGTTTATTGGCGGCGCGGGTGACGTACTCAACCAGACGCCGGTTCCGTACGGCGCTTTGGATACCGATGTGGTCCAGTACTACTTCGACGCCGCGAACGGCTTTTCCGCCGTGGTTTCGCTCGAAGAAGGCTCAGGCGTGGTGGGCACAATCGACAACTACGCTCCGCACATAGTCGGCGGCTTGAAATACACACATGGCTGGGGAGCGATCACCGGCGTTGCTGGTTATGATAGCAACTACGAATCGGTAGCCGCCAAGGTCCGTGTCGACATCAATGTCACCAACGAACTGTTGCTGTTCGGAATGTTCGGCTACGGTTCCAATGGCAAGCTCAACGACGACTCCATGAACGCGATCGACGCTCATGGTCGCGGCTTCTATAAGATTTGGGGCGGGAACTGGGCTTTCTGGGCTGGCGCCGCTTACGAGGTCAACGAGACAACTTCGTTCAACCTTCAGCTCTCGGGTGATCAGCTCAAGAACTATGGTGTCGCTGCGAACGTCGCCTATGCGCTTCTTCCAGATTTCACAGTTACGGCTGAACTCGACTACGACCGCTACGGAGGCTCCGCCGTCGGAAAGGTGAAAGCTTCCGAAGTGAACTGGGCCAATGCCAACAAGAAGAGCAGTGTCGGCGGTATCCTGCGTTTCGAACGCTCATTCTAATGCGATGAAGCGTTGAGCTCCGAGGTGCAGTTGATGCGCGGACATTTCCCCTACATTCCGTTTGATTGTGGATGCGTGGCTCGGACGGCCGTCGTACGCGGCGACGTCATGGAGCTCGGGTTTGACGCCGTGCTCCTGAACACGGCGGTCCCGAGGGCGGCCGATCCGGTCGGGATGGCGCGTGCGTTCGGCAAGGGCGGTCGATGCCATTCGTGAAGCTAGCACTGGAATGCTCGAACCGCGCTACTCACCGAAGGTCGGCAGGGCTGTCTTCTCATGAAGCTCGATCCCTTCTATCTGAATTTCGACGTGCCGGCTGGGTTGACCGGCTGGCGCCGCTCGGCGTGCGTCTGCTGCAGCTCCGGATAAAGGATATGGACGAGAAAGGACTGCAGACGGAAATCCGCCGCGCGAACGACGCCTGCGCGGTCCATGGTTGCCAAGTGAGCGTCAACGACAATTGGCGCACGGCAATCGAGGAAGGCTGCGACTTCGTCCATCTTGGTCAAAAGGATTTGGCTGCCGCCGATGCTGACGATTAAATACGACGGAATGAAGCTCGGTCTTTCGATCCACGATCACACCGAACCGGAAACGGCGCCAGTGGCCGAGCCGGAGTATGTGGCGCTCGGCCCAGTCTATCCAACTAGCCTCAAGAAGATGAATGGGCGTCGCAAGGGCTCGAGCGGATCAGCGAGTGGAAGCACCAGGTCGCGCCGATCCCATTGGTCTCCGTCGGAGGCCTCAACCTGACCGGCTCGAAGGCGTTTTTCGAGGCTGGCGCGGAAAGCGCAGCCGTGGTCACCGACTTTGCGCTGAACGACGCCCCAGAAGCGCGCACGCGAGAATGCATCGAAAGACAGAACAATGGCGCTGGGGCGAGAACCGCATCTGCTCGTTGTTGTCGGGTCAGATTCCCGCGGTGGGGCTGGAATTGCCCGCGAGATCGAGACGATCGCTTGCCTTGACGTGCGCACCTGCCTTTGCTGTCAGCGCGCTGACGGTGCAAACCCAGGAAGACGCCTTGGAAATCCAAGTTACGCAACCCGGTTTGGTGACGGGTCAAATGCGCGTTGCGCTTCAAGCTAACAGAGTGGCCGGCACCAAGGTTGGCATGCTCGCAACGGCTGAGATCATCTCGCTGCGGTTGCAGGCTGTGCTGCGCGAATATCGGGCGCATATCGACAGTCCAGATCCGGTGCTGGCTTCCACGTCAGGCCGAGCGCTTCTTGAAGCAAGCGCCATCCCGCATCATGAAGTAGCATCTGATGCCGCTTTGCCGTGTCGACACCCAATGTCATTGAACTGGCGCTTCTTGCCGGCTCAGTGCTACCGGTGAATGAGGCCGGCGCGCTTCAACAAGGACCCCAAGCCACCCCGTCTGCCGGACTCCTCCAAATTCGAAACACGGATGGTTCCTATCCAGACAATCGATTTTATCAATCTGCGACAATACCGCATAGCGGCGCCGGCGGAATGATCACCGGTAGCAAGACGAGCTGCTTTCAGTGGCCTGCACGACGCGCACCGCGACCGAGTACAAGCCGGCTCGTCTGCAGCCATGTTCGGATCGGCCGCATCGGTGCGCCGAATGAGATTGCCGGCGGAACGCTCTATTCGTGCAGCTGTGACGGCAGTCATCTCACCGGAGCCATCCTGCCGATGGATGGCCGGCAGTCGGTGCAGCATGGGCTGACACTGTTCACGGAATGAAGCCGCTCGCGCTTCGGACGGTTGAAATGGAGGACATTAGCTTGGAACCGATCAGTCTCGACGAGCTTCTGGCCAGCGTCGGCAAGGAAGTCGGCGTGTCGCCGTGGCGGGTGGTCTCGCAGCGGATGATCGACCAGTTCGCCGAGTCCACCGATGACCACCAGTTCATCCACTGCGATCCGGAGCGCGCCAAGCGCGAGACGCCGTTCGGCGGCACCATCGCACATTGCTTCCTGTCGCTTTCGCTTTTGTCGGCGATGACTTTCGAGACCATGCGGCCGCTCGAAAACTGCAAGATGGGTGTCAACTATGGCTTCGAATCGCTGCGCTTCCTGGCGCCAGTGAAAACCGGATCGCGCATCCGCACCCGTTTCGTACTGGCCGACGTCAAGGTCAGGCCGTCGGGCTGGGTGCAGACGGCGCTGGGCGTGACGATTGAGATCGAGGGCTCGAAAAAGCCGGCGCTGACCGCGCGCTGGTTGACGCTGACGCTGATCAAACGCCAGCCGGAGGCGGCCTGAATTGTCAACGAGCGTCAGCAGAGACGATCTTCACGTGCCGGGGCGATGTAGGCGACCAGTGCGCACCGATCGGCAACGCGGCCACGGGGGTCGGCTAGATAGAGTGGCAGGAATGCCTAATCGGGGCTCCGACTCGGAAGGGGCTTCGATGTATCGGAAGCGCTTCGGCTTTCGGCGCTGCATTCCTTCTTCACGAAGGTCCATGGAGAATTCCCGACTACGGGGTCGAAAGATCGGCTTGTGATCGGAGTGGGCAGATCCTCCCCGACTGAATCTGCCAATAGGGTGTTATCGAGTCAACCGGGTCGAACTTGAGGTCGCGGGTGTCGCTGATCGGCTGCTCGTCGAGCTCGAGAGCTGCCAGCTAAAGGCAGAACACGGCGATGCCAAGAGCCTCCGCAGTTGATGTGGACGCCCAGAGCTGGGAGTACAGACCGACGAGTTCCCGGCGGGCGAACTTGCCATTGGTAGCGCGCCAGACCAGTCGCGAGAAAGCCTCGATGAGAAGGCCCCGAGCCGCGCGCGGCATCGACTACAGTGGCGTTTGGCGAGAGGCCTTCGAAGATGAGATCGAGTGTAAGATGGACGAGCTCGACACGCATATCGCGCAGTCCCTGCGATCGCTTTGTCCGCGGCGCTCGTGCGAGCGAACTGTTGGTAGATCGAGCTGACTAGATGAACCGGGATGGCATTAAAGCGGAACTGGAAGAGACGCCCTGGCCGAACCAAGCAAGATCAATCCAGCCATCGCTAAAGGTAGGCGAACACGAGACGTTCGGACTCCGTGCCGCTGAAATCCTCAAATTGAATCGGCCGGACCGTTGGAGCTATCATCACCCGCTTGGCTTCCAGAGCTACGGAGCGGGTTGATTATCAGAACGTCCTCGAAGTCCTTTTCATTGTCGGTCACTACGACACACTCGTTGGCTTCGGCTACAGCGGCAATGATTGTGTCTAGGGCGCTCCGCGAACGGCCTCTGGCTTTGCCGTTGGCCATCAGCCGCGCCCACACGAGGCCAGCTTTCTCGTCGAACGATAGCACGCGGCCAGCGAACAGCGCTTGCGGGCCTTCGGAGCCCTCGAACCAAGTTTCAAGGCTGCTGCGCTTTTTCCCCTTCGGCTTCTCTAGGATGCCTCGGCGAATTTCGGCGACAGTAAGCGAAGCAATGAAGAGGTCTTCGTCCTTCTGCGCGCCCATCCAGGCCAGCAACGAGCCCGAAGGCTCCGGCTTTATGACGTTGCTGATGATATTGGTATGAAGAAGGTAGCGCGTCACAGGTCGATCTTGCGCCCCTCTTCGCGCGGCCGGCTGAGGTCGAGATTGGAGCCAACCAGAGGCGAGCGACGCAACGCGGCGAGAATGCTGCCCGCTTTCGGTGGCTCACCCGCCACGGCTTGCTGTATGGTCCGACGAAGCTGTCGGGCATCCGGCCCGCTCTCCGTTAATTTTCGGGCAAGAGTTCGCAGCAGATCGCGGTCTGCGTCGAACGCCTGGATCTCGAACCGCGCGATGCCGCGCTCAGCCAGGCGAGAGCGATAATTCTCGATGGCTCTCTTCTGTGCAGTGTTGCCCATCGCGTGCCTCCGTTCTCTATCCGGATATATAGCCATGGCTTCTTCGGAGCACAAGGTGCCGTCATCGGCCAGCACTGGCTCCTGCGCGACGCGCGCTATTGATAGAATTCCAGCTTGTCGAAGCACTGACTTGGCATCATTGTCGCGAAACGGAGTATTTCGCGTCAGGACAGGAACGCGATCATAGCGCGCCGAAACGGCAACAGCCGAAAAGCTTCGTGTGGTCGCCGGCGCGGCCCGCGAATCGGCTGTGTCTGCGTCGCCGAAGCCCGATCGACGCTTCGTCATCTGGTCCGGCTGCTGGCACGACAGGCCGCACGGGATTTCGTTCAAGCCGAAACGGATAGCCAGACGCGAGACCGCGTCCCGGAGTAAGGGGCCGCCTCATGAAGGTCGCGCTTGGCGCTCGCTACTCAACTGACAATCACCGAGACGCCTCGATCGAGGATCAGTTGCGGCTCTGCTGCTTGCGTGCTGAAAAGCAAGGCTGGACAGTCGTCGACAGCAATACCCACCGCGCGATCTGCGGCGGGTCGCTGTTGCGTCCCAGCCTTCAGGAGCTGATCAGCGATGCGATGCAGGGCAAATTCCTGATCGTGCTCGCAGAGGCGATGGATCGCCTGACCATGACCGCTGCAAACCGGGAGCAGGCCAGGCTGGGCAAACGTTGCAACAGATCCTTCAAGGAAATTCATAGACTCTTAGCAACTCCGGCTCGCTGTGAATGGTAGGCTTATTGCAACGTCTGAGGTCAGTGGTTCCAAACCGTGGCCCCGCTTGTCTTCGACTGGCCGAACTGCTTGCAATTTCGGCTAAAGGCAAAAGAACGCCCTTTGTTGTTCGACACAGGATATCGACGGTCGTCACGGCCACCGAGATTTGTCCGGTCGTTGGACAACCCTTCGAAATCGCAACTTCTGCGGAGAACGCGAAATGAGAAATTCGGTAGGACTTGGTCCTGAGCCATGATGACACTGGTTAGTCGCCTACGTATGGCAGCGCATCCTGACCGCCTTCGAATCCTGGGCCTTTGTGCGCATGCGGACCTAACTGTCTGCGAGCTAGCGGAGATTCTGAGCGTGTGTCGAGAGCGGGTTGCGCGACACGTCCGGCTGCTCGCCAGAGCCGACTTTCTTTGCTGCAACGAACAGCCTCCGTGGCGCTCGTACCATCTCAACGCAGGATCCAACGACGGCGGGCTGGTTCAATTATTGGTCGATCTCCTGCCCCATCGCGACGGCTATCATAAACAGGACCTGCAGCGGCTCGAAGCGGTACGAGACACGCGGCCGAAAGGGACCGCGTGCTTGATCGTGAAATAGGTCAATCCAATTGGAGCGCGAAGCTACCATGGACAACTCCGCAGACGGCGCGATCGCACAGCCGGACACCCACGGGCGGTCTTCCTTGGCCGCGGTTGATTGCCGCGTCCACGAGCTGCTTCTGAGACAGGAGCGGCAGGAGCGGACGACCCTCAAGCTCATCGCCTCAGAGAACTTTGCGTCCTCGGCCGTGCTGGAAGCGAACGGCTCGATTTTCACGAACAAGTACGCCGAGGGGTACCCCGACGCGCGCTACTACGCTGGAAACGAGATCGTTGATGAGCTTGAGAAGCTAGCCATTGAGCGCTTGAAAACACTATTTGGCAGCGAGCATGCCAACGTCCAGCCTTATTCCGGCTCGCCGGCCAACCAGGCTGTCTATCGTGCGCTTTTGAGTCCCGGTGACAAAGTCATGGGCTTGCCCCTTCCGGAAGGGGGCCATCTGACTCATGGTTGGGCCATCAACTTTTCCGGTACTGACTATCAACGCGTCCCCTATGGGTTGGATGAAACGACACAGCAGATTGACTATGACCGCTTGCGCGAGACAGCCAAGCGGGAACGGCCGCGGCTCATCTGGGTCGGCGGAACTGCTTACCCGCGTGTCTTTGACTACGCGGCAATGGCAGAAATTGCCCTGGAAGCGAACTCCTATCTCGTAGCCGACATTGCGCACATCAGCGGCCTGATTGCCGCGGGAGCGCACCCGAATCCCGTGGGCCATTGCGACGTGGTCAGCAGCACGTCCCATAAGTCGATCCGCGGTCCCCGCGGTGGCTTCATTTTGTCAAGGAACGAAGATCGCTATCAGGCCCTGTACCATACAAAGAGCAAATACAATCTCGCCAGACGAATAGACCGGGCGGTCTTCCCTCACCTGCAAGGCGGACCTCACATGAATGCCATCGCTGCGCTAGCGGTTGCCTTGCACGAAGCCGCGAACCCCTCCTTCCGAAGCTACGGCCAACAGACGGTCAAGAATGCCAAGGCTCTGGCACATGCACTGCTTGAGCGAGGTTATGACCTGGTTACCGGGGGGACGGACAATCACATGCTGATCCTTGATCTTCGCGATCGGCCACTATCGGGCAAGGCCTATGCCGAGCGACTAGCAAAGGCAGGAATCATCACAAACTTTAATATGGTGCCTGGCGACCCGCGGCATCCGGCGGTCACAAGCGGAATTCGCCTGGGGGCGCCAGCAGTGACGTCAATGGGCATGCGCGATGTGGAAATGGTGCAAATTGCTGGCTTCATTGACTCCGTCCTCCAGCGGCCAGACGACGAAGATCTCCATGCCTGCGTGCGAAGAGACGTTGCCGACTTGTGCGCTGCGTTCGAGGTCCCGGGCATCTCCGACAAGTAAGGTGGGCCAAGCAAAATGCCCATACCACATCCAACATCCGAAGCGAGGTATTCATGGCTAGGCAGTTCGTGTTCTCTTCCGAATCGGTTGGCGCGGGGCACCCGGATAAGTTGGCCGACAACATCTCGGATGCCATCCTCGATGCCATCCTCCGCACAGATCCCAAGGCGCGCGTCGCCTGTGAAGCGTTGGTAAAATCAGGGATAGTCGTTCTGGCTGGCGAGATCACCAGCGATGCCCAGGTGGATTACAGCCAAGTTGCGCGCGATACGATTCTCGACATTGGGTACGACGACGAGGCCGTCGGCTTTGACGGCCGGCGTTGCTCCGTCGTTCATGCCCTCACCGAGCAGTCGCCCGACATCAGCCAAGGCGTTGACGAGGGAAGAGGGCAAGACCTCCAGCAGGGAGCGGGAGATCAGGGCCTCATGTTCGGCTACGCATGCCGCGAAACCGATACCCTGATGCCTTTGCCGATCCAGCTCGCTCATCGCTTGACGAAACGGCAGGCGTATGTCCGGAAGGCACAACAGCTTGGCTGGTTGCGTCCTGACATGAAATCCCAAGTCTCAGTGCGCTATGAGGGGTTGCGCCCGGTCGCCCTGGATACCATCGTCGTGTCGACGCAACATGACGAGCAGGTCTCGCAAGAGACTGTCCGCGAGGGCGTCATTGAGGAAATCATAAAGCCTGTCCTGCCGACCCACCTGGAGACGGAAGGCATCAGAATTCTGGTTAACCCGACGGGGCGGTTCGTAGTCGGCGGGCCGCGCGGCGACTGCGGTCTCACTGGACGCAAGATCATCGTCGATTCCTATGGCGGGATGGGTCGTCATGGCGGCGGCGCCTTCTCGGGCAAGGACCCGTCCAAGGTTGACCGCTCGGCTGCCTATGCAGCCCGCTATGTCGCAAAGAACATCGTCGCTAGCGGACTTGCGGACGTGTGCGAGGTGCAGCTTGCTTACGCAATCGGCGTGGCCAGTCCGGTTTCCGTCATGGTCAACACGTTCGGGACAGCCAGGGTTGAGGAAAGCAGGATCGAGCGCCTCATTCTTGAGTTGTTCGATCTCAGACCGAAAGGCATTATCAAGATGCTTGATCTCTTACGCCCTATATATCGCAATACAGCGACCTATGGCCATTTCGGCCGTGAAGAGCCTGATTTCACCTGGGAGAAGACAGACAGGGCGGACGAATTGCGTCGCGAGGCAGGACTCGCCGCCCCGTGAGAGCCGCCGGCGAACGGATTGGCAAGCGGAAAGCCCATTTCCACCGAGCAGACCCGCGCCTGGCAGGCGTGGCGAGAAGCCGGCTCGGTTTTTTTGGCGGAGACATTGATGCCGGATTATGACGTGCTTTGCATCGGCAATGCCATTGTCGACATCATCGCCCAGTGCGACGAGGCATTCCTCGAGATCAACGGCATCATCAAGGGCGCGATGAACCTGATCGACACGCGCCGCGCCGAACTGCTCTACAGCCGCATGGGCCCGGCGATCGAGGCCTCCGGCGGCAGTGCCGGCAACACGGCGGCCGGCGTAGCCAGCTTCGGCGGACGCGCCGCCTTCTTCGGCAAGGTCTCCAACGATGCGCTGGGCGAAATCTATGCGCACGATATCCATGCACAGGGTGTCGCCTTCGACACCAGGCCGCTCAAGGGCGAGCCGCCGACGGCGCGCTCTATGATCTTCGTCACGCCCGACGGCGAGCGCTCGATGAACACCTATCTCGGCGCCTGCGTCGAGCTTGGCCCTGAGGATGTCGAGGCCGACAAGGCATCCGGCGCCAAGGTTACCTATTTCGAGGGCTATCTGTGGGATCCGCCGCGCGCCAAGGAGGCGATCCGGCAGACGGCGAAGCTCGCACACGAGGCCGGACGCGAAGTGTCGATGACGTTGTCGGATTCGTTCTGCGTCGACCGCTACCGGGACGAGTTCCTCGAGCTGATGCGCTCGGGCACTGTCAACATCGTCTTTGCCAACAGCCACGAGATCAAGTCGCTCTACCAGACAAAATCCTTCGACGAGGCGCTGGCTCAGATCCGCAAGGACTGCAAGATTGCCGCCGTCACCCGTTCCGAAAAAGGCTCGGTGATCGTGCGCGGCGACGAGACCGTGGTCATCGAGGCGACCGCCATCAAGGAGTTGGTCGACACCACCGGCGCCGGCGACCTCTACGCCGCCGGTTTCCTGCATGGCTACACGCAGGGCCGCAACCTCAAGACCTGCGGCGACCTTGGCTCGCTGGCGGCCGGCCTGGTGATCCAGCAGATCGGCCCCAGGCCAAGGCAGAATTTGCGCCGCGAGGCGGAAGGGGCTGGGTTGCTGTAGATGCGCGGGCAACTAACCAGCCGCCCTACTGACGCGATGACCGCAGTGGCGGAACTGTGTCAAAGCTCGCTGATAGCGACAGCCATTCGCTTCGGAGAACTGACCCATGCTGCTGCCGTGAGGCTCGCTGGAGGAGCGGTGCAAGGCGTGCTTGCCATGACAGCATTCACCGTCATCCAGATCGTCACCAGCATTTTCCAGAAGCTCAGCTTGGGGAAGGCCAGTAAGGTTCCTGAGGTAACGGAGAACTCGCGGCGTCCGTCGGACTTCACTTGCGATCACGTCCCACGATGCCGAATGCGGGCAGCAGACTGAATATTTCACAATGCTAGACAAAGGCGTAAAACGCGACCATATAACGACATAAACATTTCATTATGCGTCATTGACAAAGAGAGGGTTGCTGTGATTGTCTGCTGTTGTGGTTCTCGCGTACGGTGCTGCCGCAGCGGAGCTAAGAGGGAAGCCGGTGCGATGCCGGCGCTGCCCCCGCAACTGTTAGCGGCGAGCCAATCCACTCATGTCACTGAGGCGAATACCCTCGGGAAGACGGGTAGAGGCTATGACCCCGCGAGCCAGAGACCTGCCACGGCGAATTACGTCCACGGGCGGGGTGTCTCGGTGGCCGCTGCAACCGGCGTGCCGGCCTGCTAGCGCCTTCCTTGTCACCGACGCCCCCAACCATCGGGGTATGACATGACTGTCTCTCAGCAAATTCCTGTAGCAACGCTCGGCGTGCCGCGCTTCGGTCGTCGGCGAGAACTGAAATTCGCGCTTGAAAGCTACTGGTCCGGAACATCGTCCGCTGGCGACCTTCTCACGACGTCGAAGGCGCTCCGTGCCGCTAGCTGGGAAGAGCAGCGCGATCGCGGCGTGTCGAAAATCCCGTCGAACGACTTCTCGCTTTACGACCATGTGCTCGACACCGCAGCCATGGTCGGGGCCGTTCCATCCCGTTACGGCTGGAATAGCGGCGAGGTCCCACTTGACATCTACTTCGCAATGGCGCGCGGCAACCAGGGTCAGACGGAGGATTGTGGACACGCTGGTTACCAGGAGGAGGCTCATGGACCTGGTGTAACCGCGATGGAAATGACCAAGTGGTTTGACACCAACTACCACTACATTGTGCCGGAACTCGATGATGATCAGACGTTCGCCCTCTCGTCATCGAAGCCGGTCGATTACTTCCTCGAGGCTAAAGCTCTCGGCATTCACACACGCCCAGTCATCCTTGGACCCATCACCTTCCTCAAGCTGGCGAAATCGCGTGCCGAAGGGTTCGGTCCCATCGCGCTCCTACCGCGGCTGCTGCCCGTTTACGAGCAAGTCCTGCAGAGGCTGAAGCTGTCGGGAGCCGACTGGGTGCAGATCGATGAGCCAGCGCTTGTCCTCGATCTGAACCCGAACGAACGAGCTGCGTTCGAATTCGCCTATGGCCAGCTGTCGAAAGCCGCGCCCGAGCTGAAGATCATGCTGGCTACGTATTTCGGGTCGCTGGGAGACAATCTCGAAACCGCGGTTTCTCTGCCCCTGGCCGGCCTGCATATTGATCTCGTGCGCGCTCCCGAGCAGCTGGAAACGGTGGGTCGGCTCGCTCCGAAGGATCTGGTGCTCTCGCTCGGCTTGATCGATGGCCGCAACGTCTGGCGTGCGAACCTGCCCGCCATTCTCGACCGCATCAAACCGATCGTCGCCGGCTGGCCCTTGGACCGCGTCGAAATCGCGCCTTCTTGCTCGATGCTGCATGTGCCGATTGACCTGCGCATGGAGACGGAACTCGAGGCCGACATCAGGTCGTGGCTCGCCTTCGCGGCCCAGAAGACCGACGAGCTGGTCTTGCTGGCCCGGGCCCTTTCCAAAGGCAGAGATGCGGTGGCAGCCGCGTTGAAAGCTTCTGCCGAGGCTGCCGCCACTCGCTTGACGTCCACGAAGATCCATGACCCGCTTGTTGAGGGGCGGATCGCCAGCATTGACCATAGCATGAAACGACGAGAGAGCGCTTTTGGCGAGCGCTCCAGAGTCCAGGCCGGCACGCTCGGGCTGCCGCCGTTCCCGACGACGACAATCGGGTCCTTCCCGCAGACGCCGCAGGTACGCCGCGCCCGGTCCGCTCATGCGAAGGGCCAGCTCAGTTATGTCGACTACGAGATTTTCCTGAAGAAGGAGATCGAGTCAGCAATTCGTTGGCAGGAAGAGATCGGGCTGGACGTGCTGGTGCACGGTGAGTTCGAACGAAACGATATGGTACAGCATTTCGGCGAGCAGCTGTCCGGCTTCGCCTTCACTCAGCATGCCTGGGTGCAAAGCTATGGGTCGCGCTACGTGCGTCCCCCCATCATCTTCGGGGACGTATCGAGGCGCAATCCGATGACGGTGCGCTGGTGGCAATTCGCCCAGTCGCTTACGGAAAAGCCTGTGAAGGGAATGCTCACAGGCCCAGTGACCATTCTCAACTGGTCCTTTGTTCGAGACGACGTACCCCGCTCCGAAGCCTGCCGCCAGATCGCGCTCGCCATCCGCGACGAAGTGACGGATCTCGAAAGGTCCGGCGCAAGGATGATCCAGATCGATGAGGCCGCGTTTCGCGAAGGATTGCCACTGCGCCAATCTGACTGGAAAGCCTATCTCGACTGGGCTGTCGAATGCTTCCGGATCGCTTCAACGGGTGTAAAGGACGCGACTCGAATCCATACCCACATGTGCTATTCGGAGTTCAACGAGATCATCGACGCGATCGCTGGAATGGATGCGGATGTCATTTCGATTGAGACGTCGCGCTCCAAGATGGAACTGCTGGACGCCTTCACGAGCTCCAAATATCCGAACGAGATCGGTCCCGGCGTCTATGACATTCACTCACCACGTGTGCCGGAGGTCTGCGAGATTTCGGACCTAATCATGCTTGCCCGCGAGCGACTGTCCGACGGCCAACTGTGGGTAAACCCGGACTGTGGCCTCAAAACACGCAAGTGGGAGGAGGTCCGCCCTGCCCTCATGAACATGGTCGCTGCAGCGCGCGCGCTCCGGGAGAAAGTGGCCTGAGGCTTCTCCTTCCTCACCGTGTGGTGAGCTACCGGCTGGCTCCTGTCGGCCGTGAACATGCCAAACCGGCACACTCTTGGAAATGAGCCACTCGGCGCAAATGTGCAATTTCCCTACGGCACGTGTCTTAATCCCGCAGAAATATAAATGTGGCACTACGCTATAATATTGGTTGCTTGGGGACATACAGGCCCCGCGCCTCGAACAAATCGGACACGCGTCGTTTCTCAAAGTAGACTGCTTGGCGCGTTCGCTCAGGACAATATATGGTGCTGCGTCTGTCCGCCCCCAGTTGATCGCGCAGACTACGGGCGAGGTGGCAGGGTTCGGGTATCGCTAGCGTCCCGCCAATTCGGAGATGGACGTCGCAATTCGTGTCGCCAAGCAAAAATCGCCAATCATTTTCGATTGCGAGTCCGCAGCCAGTTGGCCCTTATTTTCCTGAGATCTGCGTTACAGGCCGGGGCGTTGTCGCCGTTTCTGAGGGTAAGATGGGATAGGCGACGCCAGGTGCCTCTCCGGTCAGCGAGTTGAGGAAGGCAACAAGCAGGTCAACTTCTTCGTCCGCCAGTACTACGCCGAGCTGGGTGGTCCCCATAATGGCGACGGCCTGTTTCAGATCCCAAACCTTGCCCGAATGAAAGTATGGCGCGGTGAGTGCAACGTTGCGCAGCGGCGCCACGCGGAAGACATAGGAATCGTCGGCTGCATTGGTGACGTCAAATCGGCCCTTGTCTTTGTCCGGCAGGACTTCGGCGCTGGGCCGTTCCACGAGGCCGAATGGGTAATAGGCTTGCCCACCAACGTTGATGCCGGCATGGCAGGACGAGCAGCCTTTGTCCATGAAAAGCACCAGGCCCTGTTTCTGTTCGGAAGTCATGGCAACCTCATCACCATTCAGGAAGCTGTCGAACGGGGCAGGTGTGACCAGTGTCGCCTCGAAGGCTTCGATCGCCTTGGCGAAGTTGTCGAAGGTGACCCGATCGGCTTCAGCCGGAAAAGCTGCATCGAACCACTCGACATATTGCGGCATGGACTTGAGAGTGGCGATGAGTTGGCCCGGTGTATTGGCCATTTCGATCCCGGCTTGGACCGGTCCCTTCGCCTGAGCCTTCAGGTCTTCGGCACGACCATCCCAGAACTGGGCGATATTGAAGACAGCGTTCAGTACGGTCGGCGCGTTGCGCTGTCCCTTCTGCCAACCATGGCCAATCGAGGTTTCGTGATTGTCGTCGCCGCCGGTGGCCAGGTTGTGGCATGAATTGCACGACAAGACGCCTGACGCCGAGACGCGTGGATCGAAGAACAGTGCCTTGCCGAGAGCGATCTTTTCCGGGGTGATCGGGTTATTGGGGACTGTCGGCGTGGTGGATGGCAAAGCCGTGAAGGTGGCCAATGCCGTATCTCTGAGGTCGGTGGGGATCGAATCCGCAGCAAAGGCGGTGGGTGCCAGCAAGGTGACAGCCATCGTACTGAATAGGATTTTCATAATTGGTCTTCCTGCGTCGTCCACGCAGCCATTATGCGATCTGCGGCTCATGAACGCCCTGAGCTAGATCAGCTTGAGGGAGAGGACGGGTCTCACACCTGTTTTCGCAGCTGAGCTGGGACCCTCTTGGAAGTGATCGCTCTTCTCGATTGGACTTCAGGGAGGAGGAGTATCCCTGGTTGGCAACCGGTTTTATGCATCAAAGCACGCCCTGAGGGCGGCTTCGTAGATTCGGTCACTGCGATCTTCCAGCCAAGGTTGAGAAAGTCGACAGCATCCGCAAGACTGGCAATCTCTTGCACGATGTGCGCTGCACGCCTTGCGAAAAGTGAGCTTCTGAAACGTCAGGGTTCATTCGTTCCTCCTGACCTGCTGATTGCGTGAATCGGCCTTGTCGACACCCGCCGACTGCACATTGTGATGTCACCAGCGATGGCGGTTTCAATACCTAAGCAGCGACGGTCTATGCGACAGTATGGAGGTCGTAGCGGAATAGCCGTTCTGCCTTCATCGATCGTCACACCGGCATATAGCTCCGCTTCTACGAACATCCCATCACGCGAGGATGGCGCGGCGCTTGAGCAGGTCCACCCACTGCAACTGCCTCACACCTTGATCCACAGATCCTAGGCGATGACCATGTTGTCGTCATCATTTGACGGGCGCGGGGCATTGGCTCATAAGCGAGCCACCGCAAACTGTGCGGTTGCCAGTGCGTAATGAAGTGAATTGGAATGATTTTCGGTTTGGGAAACACGCACGTCCGACGCAGCTTGCGTTGACAGAGGCGGTTTTAGGCGCAATAGCACCTCCGCTGGCCTATTTTGTGGAGTTCAATTGTGGTTCGGCCAAAGGCGCGGGGCGCCGGACCGGCCCTTGTAAACGTAATCAAAGAGAGAGAGACCCTGCATGGAAGAAATCTTACCGCGCATCGCCACTGGTGCCGGCATCGGCCCGGCTGTCGCAGAGAAGGCCGTTGGGTTAATGCTGGGTTTCCTGCGGAGCCACGCGGCCGACGGTCCCGGCGCGCGCATGATCGAGGCCATTCCGGGAGCTTCGGAATTAGTAGCGAAGTATCATGGGGACGACCCAGAGGGTGGCGGCCTTATGGGGCTCGGGCAGCAATTGATGAGTGAGGGTCTCAGCATGGCAAAGATCGCCGCCCTCGCCAACGAGACGATCGCCTGTGCCAAGGAACATGCCGGCGACGAACTCGTGGACGAGGTCCTCAATTCCGTTCCTGGCCTTCCCCAGTTCGTCTGATTAGCGGCAGCCGGGGCGCATGACCTTGTGCGCCCGTGCCGGCCCGTTTGCGCAGCAGGCATTCTCCGCCGGGCGTTCCGCACCGATCTCGTGAGACCACCAACCGCCGGGCACGCGGAGCGAGCGTTGGAGTACTTCATTCGTCTATCGAAAAATCAACTTCAGGCGATTCGATGTGTATAATTTCTGGCGGTAAGGGTTTATCCTGAACGCTTTCGATGAAGCCCGCGAGATAGGCAAACGTATTGTATTTCTCGAGGACCAGCCGCTTCGCCTCTCTTATTGCGCCGCGACGTTCCTTCCAGAGGTCTGAGTTGATAATTTCTTGAATTTTTTGGATTACGTTCTTGTCCTCTGGGTCAATCAGAACCATAGAGTCCGAAGGGAAGAACCTCGTGATTGCCGGGCTGCCGTAATAGATCGGCATTGTTTCAGCGACGAAGCAGTCCATAAGCTTCTCTGTAAAATAGTAATCAGCACGAGTATTCTCGAACGCTATACTGTAGCGATAAGGTGCGAGTGCGTTCCATTTATCTCCAATCAGCCGAAAACCTCGGCCGAACAGGTCAAAATCGAGCTCCTTTCTTAGCCGTTCCAGAAACGCCAGCCGATACCGATGTCCTTTAAGCAGGGCGATGTTACTGGTAATCCATGAGAGCCGAAGTGGCTTATCCATGACTTCGCTGACCAGAAGTTGGTCATATGTCTTGTTTACAGACCAAGACCGAGTGATCGGTGGAGACAAAACGAATCGGCGAGCTGCATTCTGCCGAGCAACCAGCTCTGCGTCAGACGTCAGGACGATAGTATTTTTCCCCTGCCCTTCATGAAATGCACGATGAGCTTTCGTCGGCGGTTCGCCGATTGCAAAAATTGTCCTGTTGGGGCTCGCCTCGATATCAACAGGGAGCCCAAAAAGAGAAGCAGAGTTAAAGACAATATGCCAATCGGGCACGAAGGATGTCGTGCGTACAAAAGCGACATTGTTCCAGATTCCACTGCCCTTTGGAGTGAGGTGGTGGATTGCATCATCCAAAACGCCCCAAGAATCTAAACATGTAGCAACAATGGGCGCCGGGCGTTCCGTCAACAATTTGGCCGACAAAGCAGTTCCACTCCCTTCACTCGTGAAGGTACTCAATCGCCATTCAGGATTGCGGTAACATCGGGCAGCATAAACCTTCCGGGACCTGCTGTCGAGGCAATTGTCGCTTTGCACTTGACCAGGTTCTTCCTCGCTTCGTGTGGTGATTAGGCCGGCTGAGTGGCAGCATGCGTGCCTAAGGAGTTCGCAGCCGGCGCTGCCTAATGGTACGTTTGATCGTCTTCAGGCGGTTGATCAGCCCTTCCGCCTCGGCCGTTCTCCACGGCAGTTCAATGGCATCGCGAACGGAGTCAACGTCACGGCGTAGGACCAGACCGAAACGCGTGATGGCGATGAGCCGGGTGACGCCAAGTCGATCGAAGTGCCGAGCTTGCCCAACTCACAGGCCCCGCAAAATGCCGCGGAAGGGCAAGGCAAGCCTGCGCATAGTGGCAAACTCATGTCATCCCTGCTTCAGGACGTCGACCTTTCTGGCCTGGTTGATCGTCAGCACATCCGGAGGCTTCATGCAGAGGGACGCGGCGACTACCCGCGAGATCACACGGCCGGTCAAGGGATTCCGTATGAGGACGCGTCGCTGGCTGGTTGATGCTTATGGTTGAAGCAGGCGACTCACTGTCCTCGCCCGGCCTCTCGGCGCGGCGCCAGCGTGCGAGAAGCCGCTCCAGATTCGAGAAGCTGCCCGTGTCGCCGCGCTGTTTGATATCGTGGAACAGGTGTCATCCGCAGCCATTGCCGCCTCTCCAGGACCGGCTAAGAAACGCCTCGAAATACATTGATGTCCTAGGTTTATCAGCGGCGGTTCCCAGCCCTTTGCAAGAGCGGCTCACCGGCGATGAACTTACATCACTTTGGCCATTGCCAATGAACGTTTGTTCCATCGTCCCTGACGCCCACCATCAACCGACCACTATCGCTCGATTTCACAGTCCAAAGAAGCAAAGCGAGACAAAAACAGCGCGCCTAGCCTCGAGGCTACTAGCGACTTCGGCGCTAAGTTAGAGCGGCACGCGCCACGCACCTCGGCAGGGTCGCCGACAACGAGTGGCTCAGCGGTCACGCCGCGAAATATGGCGCATCGATGTCGCTTCTGGACGAGCATTGGCAATAACGCAGTCAGAGACATTGTTGCTTTCAGCGGCAACCGGCCCTATGAAGCGACGCTTCGCTGACTATGTTTCACCGCCTGGAGAGTTTCATGACAGAAGAAGCCGGAAAAAACGTCGACACCCTCATTGAGCTTGCCGCCGACGTCGTGTCGGCCTACGTGTCCAACAATCCGATCCCGGTGGGGGATCTCCCTGCCCTCATCGGCCAAGTGCATGCGGCTCTGAGAGCGACGGCCGGAGGTATCTCTGCACAAGAGCCGGTTGCCCTTACGCCTGCAGTCCCGATCAGGAAGTCGGTGACACCGGACTACATCATCTCCCTTGAAGACGGGAAGAAATTCAAATCTTTAAAGCGCCATCTGTCGACCCACTATGGGCTGACGCCGGGTGAATATCGGGCCAAATGGGGCCTGCCGGTGGATTATCCCATGGTGGCGCCGAACTACGCCGCGAAGCGTTCGTCATTGGCCAAAACGATGGGGCTCGGCCGCAAACCGAAAGCGCCGAAAGAGCCGGAAGCGCCGGTGCCAACGAAGCGAACCCGCAAGAAGGTCGCGGCTTGATTTCGGCAATCGAGATTCGTTCTGGAGCGTTGCATCCATCGGCTTAATCTGCGCGTCATATAAAAAGGCGGGGCCAACCCCGCCTTCCTTTCCAACAACTTGTTTCATGAGGAATTCGCGACCCATGCAGCAATCTGCTGCCCTCACTTTTTGCTCGTCCCTATCGAGCGGCAGTGAGCACTTCCGGGCCTACACGCCCACTCTTGCGACTTCGCAGGAGAAAATTTCAACCAGCTTTGCTCAGGCTGCCAGCTGAGGACTTGCCAGTGCGGCGGTCCTGCTCGATCTCATAGTTGATCTTCTGGCCGTCAGCGAGGGTCGAGAGGCCCGCGCGTTCGACAGCGGAAATGTGGACGAAAACATCCGGACCGCCATTGTCGGGCTGGATAAATCCAAACCCCTTGGTGCTGTTGAACCACTTTACCGTTCCAGTCGTCATATACTTGTTCCTTCTTCTACAATGCACGTGGGCGGCCATTAGGCCTGTCCGAGTCATAGCCGAGAGTTGGGCGCAGCAAAAAGCGAAAAATTGTTAAGCCCCGATCAGCTGGCGCACTCCATTGTGGGCGTAGCCGCCAGCAAGCACTGTCCTATACTACCGCTCGAGCGTGGCCGGAAGCGCCCAATTTCCTCCAACGCTCCTCAGCGCCACGTCGATGGCTCGTGTTTGGAGGCGCGGGACGTAAGGCCGACCGCTGCTCGTGCCGCCAGGTCAAAAGGCCGGGTAGTTCACGGAGCTGCCTTCGTGCATAACACCTTGGGAGCGCCTTAAGGAGTTTCGAGTTGGATTGTTTCAAGAGGCTCGAGGGGTTGATCGATGCGACCAGCGTGGAAGCGATCGATAGCGCGCGCGTTTTGCTGGACCAGTTCAAGGGCAAGTCAGAAACAATCGCCCAAGCGATTGACGACTTCCTGCTTGATTTCATGACCTTGCTGTTTGTGGTAGAAGCCACCCGCGAGCAGTTCCACAATCCGGCGAGGCGGTTAGCGCGCATCAGATTGAGCAAGGTCAGGCTGTTACTCACGCGATGCTCTTGACCTAAGGGGACTGTCAGGAATTCCGTGTGCGGGTGGGCGGTTGAACATTATGCCGCCATGGCTTTGATGAAGCGTTCGCCAAAGATGACGGGGAACTGGGCTTTAGCC
>NZ_JAMYMP010000030.1:0-64980 GCF_040318615.1 Mesorhizobium sp. M1078 | reverse complement strand
TGCCTCCGCCCCTCCCCCCCCCCCCCCCCCCCCCCCCCCCCCCCCCCGGCGGCGCCGCGCCCCCCGCCGGGGGGGGGGGGCGCCCAGAGCGCCGACGCCGGCGCCACTCACCCCCACCCCCAAGCTTCGCTTGGGACCTCCCCCATCGAGGGGGAGGTAAAGCCTGCGCCGCAGTCGGCGCCAGAAGAACCGAAGCCCGAACCCGCGCCGACCATCCCGCCCGCGCCGGAACCGGTCGTCCCATCCGAGCAGGAACCGTTGCCGGAGCCCGCGCCGGTAGAAGAACCGCAGCCTGAGCCGGAGATACCCGAGCCGCCTGCACCGGAAGAAGTTCCTGCGCCAGCCGTTCCGGAGCCGGCTCCCGAGCCGCAGCCCCAAGAAGTGCCGCCGGCGCCGGCCGAGCCGGAGATCGAACCATCGCGTCCGGAACCGCAGCTGGAGCCCGCTCCCGTCGAAGTGCCGACGCCTGCCGAGACTCCAGCAGAACCGGCCGCCCCGATCGAAGTGCCGCAACCGTCCGCGCCTCCCGCAGAGCCTAACTCAGAGGTCAGCGCCGCCCCTCATCCGCCTGCCGGCACCTTCTCCCCGTATAGCCACGGGGAGAAGGACGAGGCGCCCCACCCTCCCCTCGATGGGGAGGGTCGACGCGAAGCGGCGGGGTGGGGTGACAGCGCTGACGCCAGCGCAAATCACCCCCACCCCCAAGCTTCGCTTGGGACCTCCCCCATCGAGGGGGAGGTAAAGCGCACTCCGGTCGAAGCCACACCCGCGCCGGTCGAAGTCCGGGCTGCCACGGCGGGGGTTGCGCCCATGCCTGAACCGGGTTTTCCGCCGACACCACAGCCGACACCGTCAGTCGGCAAAGTCACCGTCACCAAAAAGGTCGAGCAGAAAGCCGAGCCGCAAAAGGCGCCCGAACCGGCGCCGCGACGCTCCTGGTTCCAGCGCATGCGCGACGGGCTTGCCCGCTCCTCGAAAGAACTCACCGGCAACATCGCCGGCGTCTTCACCAAGCGCAAGCTCGACGAGGAGACGCTGCAGGATCTGGAGGACGTGCTGATCCGTGCCGATCTGGGCATGGAAACAGCCTTGCGCGTCACCGATGCCCTCGCTGCCAGCCGCTACGGCAAGGATGTCTCCGACGCGGATGTCCGCACCATCATGGCGGCCGAGGTGGAGAAGGTGCTGGCCCATGTCGCCATGCCGCTGGAGCTCGACCTGTCGCACAAGCCGCATGTCATTCTGGTGGTCGGCGTCAACGGCACCGGCAAGACCACGACCATCGGCAAGCTCGCCGCCAAACTGACCGATGGTGGCCTGTCGGTGATGCTGGCCGCCGGCGATACGTTTCGCGCTGCAGCCATCGAGCAGCTGAAGATCTGGGGCGAGAGGACGAAGTCTCCGGTCATCGCCTCGAAGATCGGCGCGGATGCCGCCGGCCTTGCCTACGACGCTTTCGAACGCGCCAAGGAGGCCGGCTCCGACGTACTGATCATCGACACCGCCGGCCGGCTGCAAAACAAGACCGAACTGATGGCGGAGCTGGAAAAGATCGTGCGCGTGCTGGGCAAGCTCGATCCGGAAGCGCCGCATACCGTGCTGCAGACGGTCGACGCCACCACCGGCCAGAATGCGCTCAATCAGGTCGAGATCTTCCGCAATGTCGCCGGCGTCAACGGCCTGGTGATGACCAAGCTGGACGGCACGGCGCGCGGCGGTATTCTGGTCGCGATCGCGGCAAAGCACAAACTGCCGGTCTACTTCATCGGCGTCGGCGAACAGGTCGACGACCTCGAACCATTCTCGGCCGGCGAATTCGCCAGGGCGATCGCCGGCGTAGCGTAACAGGCAATGATCCCGAAGAGCTGACGGCTTTTTGGACAAGATCATGCGTCAGAAGGAAGTCATGAACCCACCCATCCTCGAACGCGACCCGTCCGACCCGCGAAAGAAGAAAGAAAGCGTCAATCCGCTGCTCAAGCTGGTGCTGGAACTCGGGCCGCTGATGGTGTTCTTCTTCGCCAATGCACGCGGCGCCTGGCTGGTGCAGAAATTTCCTGTCCTGGCCGAATTCGGCGGGCCGATCTTCGTCGCCACCGGCCTTTTCATGGCGGCGACGGCGATCGCGCTGATCGCCTCCTGGCTGCTGCTGCGCACCTTGCCGATCATGCCGATGGTCTCGGGCGTCGTCGTCTTCATCTTCGGCGCGCTGACGCTCTATCTGCAGGACGACGTGTTCATCAAGATGAAGCCGACCATCGTCAACACCCTGTTCGGCGGCGTGCTGCTCGGCGGTCTGTATTTCGGCCGATCGCTGCTCGGCTATGTCTTCGATTCGGCCTTTCGCCTCGATGCCGAAGGCTGGCGCAAGCTGACTTTCCGCTGGGGCCTGTTCTTCCTGTTCCTGGCTCTTGCCAATGAAGTGGTGTGGCGGAATTTTTCCACCGACTTCTGGGTTACCTTCAAGGTCTGGGGCATCATGCCGATCACCCTGTTGTTCACCTTCAGCCAGATGCCGCTGATCCTGCACCATTCGATCGAGGATAAGGCCGAGAAGGTGGAAGAAGCCGGCAAGTAGAGCAATTCCAGGAAAAGTGTGAAGCCGTCCGGAATTGCGTCAGAATAAACGGAGACGGCCATGGAATTCGTCACCACGCGCGATGAACTGAGGACGATCTACAAGACCCCGCGGCCGACCGACACCTCGATGCGCAAGGAACTCCGGGCGCTCGACGGCCACTGCCGCTCTTTCATCGGCAAGAGCCCTTTCGTGCTGATCGGTTCTTCCGACGGCGCCGGCAATGCCGACGTGACGCCGAAAGGCGACAGACCGGGCTTTGCCCTTGTCCTCGACGACAGGACCATCGCCATTCCCGACCGGCCCGGCAACAACCGGCTGGACACGCTGGAAAACATCCTGCTCAACCCTTCGGTCGGGCTGCTTTTTCTCATCCCCGGCATGAACGAGACGCTGCGCATCAATGGCGACGCCCGCATAACCGTCGATGCCGGTTTGCGCGAGCGCCTCACCGTCGACGGCAAGCAACCGCAAAGCGTCGTCGTGGTGAGCGTCAAGGCCGCTTACATGCACTGCGCCAAGGCCTTCATGCGCTCCGAATTGTGGAAGCCGGACAGCTGGCATGACCGCGCGACGTTGCCGACGCTCGGTCAGATCCTGTCCGATCAGATGGCGCATGCCGAAACTGCCGACGATTTCGACCGCTCGCTGGACGAAGCCTACAGCAAGACCCTGTGGTAGATTTCGGGTACGATTCGCCATTGCGGTCCTTTGCCGGTTTTCCCTAGCCCTGTTTCCCCGTGATCGAACTCCTCGCCATCTCCGGCAGCCTGCGCGCCGCCTCGACCAATTCGGCGCTGCTGGCGGCGCTGTCCGCGAACGCGCCTTCGGATTGCCGCGTAACTGTCTATGACGGGCTCGGCCTGCTGCCGATCTTCAACCCGGATGACGAAGGCGAGCGCACACCGGCCGAGGCCATGCGGCTGATCGAGGCCGTCACCAGCGCCGATGGCATCATCGTCTCCTGCCCCGAATATGCCCATGGCGTGCCCGGCGGCATGAAAAACGCTCTCGACTGGCTGGTCTCGCGCGACGCCGCAGTCGGCAAGCCCGCCATGCTGGCCCACGCCTCCGCGCGCTCGCTCTATGCCCGCGCCGGGCTGGCCGAGATCATGCGCACCATGTCGTTCGCGCTTTGTGAGAATGCGGTTCTGGAGATTGCCTTGCTCGGCAAGAAACCGCCGGAGATAGAAGCGATCCTGGGAGAGGACGAGAACCTGCGGGCCATGCGCGAAGCGGTGCAGGTTTTCGCGAGTTTTATACGCGCAAACGTTGCCTCGTCATCCTAGGGCGGAGCAAGGAGCGAAGCGACGCGGCGCAGACCCTAGGATGACGAACGAAAGGGTGCGGCGCACCCCAACGTGCCGCTGTGCTACCCCTTCCGCAACGTCTCGACATCGGTCACACCGACATACCAGTCGCGCGCGTTGACCTCTTCGAACACCACCCAGACGTCGTCATTGCTAAGCCCGGTGGCGTCCATGATCGCCGCCGTGACCTTTTTGGCAATGTCGGCCTTCTTGCCAGCGGGATCAGCGGCGATCACTTCCTTGACGATGCGGATGTTGACGAATGGCATGACGTCCTCCCCTTGAATTGTGTCTGATACCGCCGCCGCTGGGCGGCTTCGAAATCCGCTCCGGCGAACCGCTTGTCGGTCGTTCCGGCGGCCGCCGCGCAACAGGCGCCGCGGACATGCGCAGAAACGCCATCAAGGGCCGCCAGAGAAGCGTTTCCAGCAGCCTCAATACGTCTTCGCCCCGTTCACCATCAGCCGCACCATGTAGAGCGACGTGGTGCCGGCGATGTAGAGGCAGTTCAGCTTGTTGCCGCCGAACACGCAATTGGCGGTCACTTCCGGCACCTTGACCTTGCCGATCAGCGTGCCGTCGGGATCGTAGCAATGGATGCCGTCGGCGGCACTGGTCCAGATGCGGCCGGCCTCGTCGAGCCGGAAGCCGTCGAATAGGCCGGCCGTGCAGTCAGCGAACACCTTCCCGCCCGAGACCTTCTTGCCGTGCTTGCCGACGTTGAAGACCCGCATATGCGCGGGGTTCTGCGCGCCATGGGTGCGGCCGGTGTCGACGACATAGAGCTGGCTTTCATCCAGTGAAAAGGCAAGCCCGTTCGGCCGGACCATGTCGGTGATGACGGCCTCGACCTCGCCCGTATCCGGATCGACCCGGTAGACATTGCAAGCGCCGATCTCGCTTTCGGCCTTGTCGCCCTCATAGTCGGTGTCGATGCCGTAGCTCGGATCGGTGAACCAGATCGAGCCGTCGGATTTCACGACCGCGTCATTGGGCGAATTCAGCCGCTTGCCTTTCCATTCGGCCGCGATGGTGGTGACGGAACCGTCATGCTCGGTGCGGCTGACGCGGCGGCCGGAATGCTCGCACGTCACCAGTCGGCCCTGGCGGTCGACGGTGTTGCCGTTGGAATTGCCGGAGGGCTGACGGAAGACGCTGACATTGCCGTCGGTCTCGTCATAGCGCAGCATGCGGTTGTTGGGGATGTCGGACCAGACGACATAGCGGCCGGCGGCGAACCAGGCCGGCCCTTCCGCCCACTGACATCCGGTAAACAGCTTTTCCACCTGGGCGTTGCCGTTGAACAGCCGCGCGAAACGCGGATCCAGAATTTCGTAATAGTCTGCGGTCGCCATGCATTTCCTCCGGGCATCACGTGACGCGCGGATCAAGCCAGCCTGCGGGCGCGATGGCAAGGTGGCGCAGGCGCAATTTGTAAGACAAAAGGTGCCCGGCCGGCATGGCCCGCCAGCCTGTCCGGCCGTTTATGGTGCTGTAGCGCTGTATTAACCCGCTATGCGCCCTGTGCAATGGTGCATTGCAACATCTTCTTTTTGCATCGCACCATTCCTATGTCATGGTGCGAACGACCAAGGGAGGAACAAATTCACCGCTGATATGCGGCACGAAAGGACCCTTGCTATGGCTTTTGACAACCTCTTCTCCCGCGCGCGCTCCTCGATGGCCAAGCGCCGCCACTACAACCGCCTCGTCGCGGAAATCGAAAACCTGACGAGCCGCGATCTGGCCGACCTGCGCGCCGACCGCTCGGAAATGCTCTACCAGGTCCACAGGCAGATCTACGGCTGAGCATTTCAGACGTCAGCGGGGCACCGCCCCCTCACCCGGATTGCCAAACCGAATTGCATGAGCAATTCGGGCAATTCAACCTCTCCCCCCGGGGAGAGGAGCTAGCCTGTGCCGATGCTTCCCTCTTCTCCCCCACGGGGAGGAGGGGGCCGCGTAGCGGCCCGATGAGGGGGCATGGCGCCAACGTCAGCCCGGTGCCGCGAGCGCCTTTTCAATCTGCGGCAACAGAACATCCCTCGCCGACTCCCCTGTCAGCGGCCCGACATGCTTGTAGGCAATCTTGCCGTCCTTGCCGATGACGAAGGTTTCCGGCACGCCGTAGACGCCCCAGTCGATGGCCGTGCGGCCGGCCTCGTCGACACCTATCGCCTGGAACGGATTGCCGAGATCACCAAGGAACCGGCGCGCGTTTTGCGCTTGGTCCTTGTAGTTTAGCGCGGCCATGACGAAGCGCTTGTCCTGCGACAGCTGCAAGAGCACCGGATGCTCTTCCCGGCACGGCGCGCACCACGATGCAAAGACGTTGACCAGCGTTACCTTGCCGGCGAAGGCTTTCGAATCCAGCCCGGGCAGGTTTGACCCTTCCAGCGCCGGCAGGTTGGTCTGCGGGGCCGGCAGGCCGATCAGCGCCGACGGCACTGCCGCCTCATCGCGTCCCGACAAAAGCTGCGACAGGAACAATCCGGCGAGGCCGAGAAAAACCAGCAGCGGCAACAGCACGATCAGGCGGCGGCGCGGCGACGCCGGCGTTTCGCTTTCCGTGCTCATGGCTTGCTGGCCCCAGTGCTGGCCCCAGTGCTGGCCCCAGTACCGGCTTTGTCCGAGCGACGCCGCACGCCGGCCGCTTCGAGGTCTGCCAGTTCGCGCTTGCGGGTCCGCTGATCGAGCAGGATCCAGCCGATCAGCCCGGCCAGCACGATCACCGTGATGCCATAGGCGGCCGCGACATAGAGTGCGTGTGCACTCATGCGCTTCGCTCCCCTTCCACCGTCACTTCGTCGTGCTCGATCATGGCCTTCCCATAGCTTTGCGGCTTTCTTAGCTTTGCGGCTGGGGCTTCGCAATTGATCGTCGCGCCGCAGCGGTCATATCAATCCGTTCCATGCCGCAGCGCCAGTGCTGCCGCCACCGGACCCAGCACGGCAAGAAACAGCGTCAGCGCGGCAAGAATGAGGAAGGGCTGCAGGAACGGATCAGGATCGGCCACCGCGCCGTAGCTCGCCGACACCCCGAAGATCAGCACCGGGATCGTCAGCGGCAGCACCAGCACCGAGATCAGCAGCCCGCCACGCGGCAGCGCCACCGCCACCGCCGCCCCGACCGCGCCGATGAAAGTGATCGCCGGCGTGCCGACCAGCAGCGTGAGCGCGGTGGCGCCGATGCTGAGCGGCTCCATGTTCATGAACAGGCTCAGCAGAGGTGCCGCAACCACCAGCGGCAGAACGCTGCCCGCCCAATGCGCCAGGCACTTCACCAGCACCGTCAACGCCAGCATGTGGCGGTCATTGCCCAGCACCAGAAGATCGAGCGACCCGTCTTCGCGATCGGCCTGAAACAGCCGGTCGAGGCCGAGCAGGCAGGCGAGCAGAGCGCCGATCCAAAGGATCGCCGGACCGATGCGGGCGAGCAGCTTCAGGTCCGGTCCGACACCGAAGGGGATGGTGGCGATGACGGCGAGGAAGAAGATGACGCCGGTGAGCGCTCCGCCGCCGGCGCGGACGGAGAGGCGGATGTCGCGCAGGAAGAGGGCTAGCATTGCCAAGCCGCGCCTGCGGTTTGATCGCCATCTTGCCGAAGGTGGCGTTCCTTCACACCCCCCTCTGTCCTCCCGGACATCTCCCCCGCAAGGGGGGAGATTGGCAGCTCCACTGCTGACGCCTCTTTTTCAATGCCGGTGATTGGCGAAAGCCGGCATGACATCTGATCTCCCCCCCTGCGGGGGAGATGCCCGGCAGGGCAGAGGGGGGTGGGCGGGAATGCCGACATCACCCTGTTGCTCCCATCCTCAATTCCTTCGCCCCATCCAATCCGAGCGGCAAATGCGTCGCCGCGACAATGATTCCACCTTCTGCGCAATGCCTCGTCATCAGCCCCGCAAACCGCGCCTCCGAAGCCTTGTCCAGCCCGGCCGTCGGCTCATCCAGCAGCCACAGCGGCTTATGACTGACCAGCAATTTCGCAATTGCCGCGCGCCGCCTTTGCCCGGTCGACAGATAGCCGAAAGGCAGATGGCCGATGCCGCCGAGACCAACCGTCTCCAGCGCCTCTTCGACACCCGACTGCCCATCGCCGTTGAAATCGCGCCAGAAGCGCAGATCCTCCGCCACGCTGAGCGCCGTCTTCATTGCATTGAGGTGGCCGAGATAGTGGACCGCCGAAGCGATCGTCGGAAACCTCTCGCCGCCCTCGATGCGCACATCGCCTTGCGCCTTCGGCAGCAGCCCGGCGATGACCCTGAGCAGCGTCGATTTGCCCGAGCCGTTCGGCCCGGTGACGACCAGCACCTGGCCCTTGTCGAGCGCAAAACCGATGCCGGAAAAGACCGTCTCGCCGCCGCGTTCGCCGCCCAGATTTTCGGCAATCAGCCGCATGCCTGCCCGTCCCGAAAACTTTACCGCGCGATAGCTGCCGCATGGCACAAATTTGCTCCGCAACTGTCTAGAACTATTCCAGAAAATTCTCTATATGCGGGACATCCGTGCCAGCGGTCGGCACGGGAACAGAATTTGCGCCGAACCAGCGCACGCGCCGCCTTGAACGGCTCGGGTTGGCTGGGAACGGACAGCGGAAATGGCCGTACCCGCACCTTTGCGCGTGATTGCATGCCCATCGGCGTCCGTTCCCTTTCAGGCTGAACAGACAAGGACGGACCGCACGTGTCAAAATCCCTCGACAGTTTCAATTGCCGCCGCACCCTCACCGTGGGTGGCGCGGACTATGTCTATTACAATCTGGTCGAGGCCGAGAGGAACGGCCTCACCGGCATTGCCCAGCTGCCTTATTCGATGAAGGTGCTGCTGGAAAACCTTTTGCGCAATGAAGACGGCCGCTCCGTCACCAAGGACTCTATCCAGGCTGTTGCCGGCTGGCTGACCGACAAGGGCACCGCCGGCGTCGAGATCGCCTATCGCCCCGCGCGTGTCCTGATGCAGGATTTCACCGGCGTCCCGGCGGTGGTCGACTTGGCCGCCATGCGCGACGGCCTCAAGGCGCTCGGCGGCGATCCGCAGAAGATCAATCCGCTGGTGCCGGTCGACCTCGTCATCGACCACTCCGTCATCGTCGACGAATTCGGCACGCCACTGGCCTTTGCCAGGAATGTCGAGCTCGAATATGAGCGCAACGAAGAGCGCTATAAATTCCTGAAATGGGGCCAGCAGGCGTTCCGCAATTTTCGCGTCGTGCCGCCCGGCACCGGCATCTGCCATCAGGTCAACCTCGAATATCTCGGTCAGGTCGTCTGGACCAACACGGAAGACGGCGAAACGACCGCCTATCCCGACACCTGCGTCGGCACCGATTCGCACACCACTATGATCAACGGCCTTGGCGTCCTCGGCTGGGGCGTCGGCGGTATCGAGGCCGAGGCGGCGATGCTCGGCCAGCCGGTTTCCATGCTGTTGCCCGAAGTCATCGGCTTCCGCCTTACCGGCAAGCTCAGGGAGGGCATCACCGCCACCGACCTCGTACTGACCGTCACCCAGATGCTGCGCAAGAAGGGCGTCGTCGGCAAGTTCGTCGAGTTCTTCGGCCCGGGCCTGTCCAACATGACGCTGGCCGACCGCGCCACCATCGGCAACATGGCGCCCGAATATGGCGCCACCTGCGGCTTCTTCCCGGTCGACGGCGAGACCATCCGCTACCTCACAATGTCGGGCCGCGAGGAAAGCCGCATCGCCCTGGTCGAGGCCTATTCCAAGGCGCAAGGCATGTGGCGTGACGCCGGCTCGGCCGACCCTGTCTTCACTGACCTGCTCGAACTCGAGCTCGACAGCGTCGTGCCGTCGATGGCAGGTCCCAAGCGCCCCGAAGGCCGCGTTCCGCTCGAAGGCATTCCGGCCGGCTTCGCCAAGGCGATGGAGACCGAGTACAAGAAGGCTGCCGAAATCCACAAGCGCTATGCCGTCGAAGGCACCGACCATGATCTCGGCCATGGCGATGTCGTCATTGCCGCCATCACGTCCTGCACCAACACCTCCAACCCGAGCGTGCTGATCGGCGCCGGCCTCTTGGCGCGCAACGCCAACCGGCTCGGCCTCAAGCAGAAGCCGTGGGTGAAGACCTCGCTGGCGCCGGGCAGCCAGGTGGTCGCCGAATATCTGGAAAAGTCCGGCCTGCAGAAGGAGCTCGACCAGATCGGCTTCAACCTGGTTGGTTTCGGCTGCACCACCTGCATCGGCAATTCCGGCCCGCTGCCGGCGCCGATCTCCAAGACCATCAATGATAAGGGCCTGATCGCCGCCGCAGTGCTCTCCGGCAACCGCAACTTCGAAGGCCGTGTTTCACCTGACGTGCAGGCGAACTATCTGGCGTCGCCGCCGCTGGTGGTAGCCCATGCTTTGGCCGGCACCGTCACCAAGGACCTGACCACCGAGCCACTCGGCGAAGGCCGCGACGGCAAGCCGGTCTATCTCAGGGATATCTGGCCGAGTTCGGCCGAGATCCAGGAGTTCATCGAGAAGAACGTCACACGTGAGCTATTCGCCCGCAAATATGCCGACGTCTTCAAGGGCGACGAATACTGGCAGAACGTCAAGGCGCCGGAAGGCCAGACCTATGCCTGGGACGACAACTCGACCTATGTGCAGAACCCGCCCTATTTCGCCGGCATGACCTCCGGTTTCGGCAAGATCGGCGACATCAAGGGCGCGCGCGTGCTCGGCCTGTTCGGCGACAAGATCACCACCGATCACATCTCACCGGCGGGTTCGATCAAGGCCGCTTCCCCGGCCGGCAAATACCTCACCGACCATGGCGTCGGCGTTGCCGACTTCAACCAGTACGGCACAAGGCGCGGCAACCATGAGGTGATGATGCGCGGCACCTTCGCCAACATCCGCATCCGCAACCACATGCTGGGCGAGAACGGCCGCGAGGGCGGCTACACCATCCACTACCCGTCGAAGGAAGAGGAATCGATCTACGACGCGGCGATGAGGTACAAAAAGGAAGGCGTGCCGCTGGTCATCTTCGCCGGCGTCGAATACGGCAACGGCTCCTCCCGCGACTGGGCAGCTAAAGGAACGAATCTCCTCGGTGTCCGTGCCGTCATCGCCCAGTCCTTCGAGCGCATCCATCGCTCCAACCTGGTCGGCATGGGCGTCATCCCCTTCGTCTTCGAGGAAGGCACCTCATGGGCCTCGCTCAACCTCAAGGGTGACGAGCTGGTCGAGATCGACGGCATAAGCACCATCAAGCCACGCCAGACGATGATCGCCAAGGTGACCTATGGCGACGGCACCGTGAAGAACGTGCCGATCATCTGCCGCATCGATACGCTGGACGAACTCGACTACTTCAAGAATGGCGGCATTTTGCAATACGTGCTGCGCGATCTGGCCGCGTAGCGGCCAGGGCTTAGGCAGTAGGGATTGGGCGGTAGCGGGGAACGACATCCCCTACTCCCTACTCCCTACTCCCTACTCCCTACTCCCTACTCCCTACTCCCTACTCCCTACTCCCTACTCCCTACTCCCTACTCCCTACTCCCTACTCCCTACCTCACCACCCTCACCACCGTCCGGTCCGACACCAGCGGCAACAGCCGCGCCATTGTCCGCGCTGTCACCGCCACGCAGCCTTGCGTCGGTGTGAAGCCTGGGCGCGCCAGATGGAAGAAGATGGCGCTGCCGCGGCCGCGCCGGCGCGGCGCCATGTTCCAGTCCAGCACAAGGCAGGCGTCATAGAGACGGTCGTCGCGCCGCATTCGCTCATGGCTGGCGCCATAGGGGATTTTCACCGGCCGGTTGTAGTTGCGGTCGTCCGGCACCTCGCACCAGCCGAGATCGGCGCCGATCGGCGCCATCGCCAGCCGGGTTTTGCGGCCGGCCGCGAAATGATCGCCCCGAAAATATCCTGACAAAATCCGCATCTCGCCAAGCGGCGTCGCACCGTCGCCTTCGCGCTTGTTGGCTGAGATGCCGCCGCGTCCGAGCGCGCAGGCAAACACCTTGCTGCCGGCCTGCAATATCCCCTGGCTGGGGTTGCCCGGCCTCGCCCGAACCACCAGCACACGCAGCCCTTTCGGCAAAATTGCGCCGGCTGCATTGCGATCGCGTTTTTTCTTGTATGATCGTGTCACGGAACAAATCACTGTGATCGGACTGTTGCGCCGGTCAGCTTCCGCATAAATGGGGGGCGGTCAACTGAAAATTCTTTTCAAAACAATGGATTGATCCATGACATCACGTACCATTCTGATCGTTGACGACGATGACGACCTGCGCGGAACCCTCGTCGAGCAACTGGCCCTTTACGAAGAATTCGACGTCTTGCAGGAAGCGACCGCCGCCAAAGGCGTCGCCGCGGCGCGCGGCGGGCTCATCGACCTGCTCATCATGGACGTCGGGCTGCCCGACATGGATGGCCGCGAGGCGGTGAAGATCCTGCGCAAGGGCGGCTACAAGGCGCCGATCATCATGCTGACCGGCCACGATACCGATTCCGACACGATTCTGGGCCTCGAGGCCGGCGCCAACGACTATGTCACCAAGCCGTTCCGCTTCGCCGTGCTGCTCGCCCGCATCCGCGCACAACTGCGCCAGCACGAGCAGAGCGAGGACGCCACCTTTTCGGTCGGCCCCTACACGTTCAAGCCCAGCCAGAAGCTTCTGATCGACGCGCGCGGCGGCAAGGTGCGGCTGACCGAGAAGGAAGCCTCGATCATCAAATTTCTATATCGAGCCGACCAGAAGGTGGTGACGCGCGACGTCCTGCTTGAGGAAGTGTGGGGCTACAATTCCGGCGTCACCACGCACACGCTCGAAACTCACGTCTACCGGCTGCGCCAGAAGATCGAGCGCGATCCTTCCAATGCTGAAATTCTTGTGACAGAAAGCGGCGGCTACAAGCTGGTTCCTTAAACTTTTCATTGTTCAATAGGCGGTCGGGGCGGGACTGTTTCGGGGAGGATCCGGCTGGGGGAGCCTGGATCGGCCCGCTTCGCAGATTGAAGTGTTAGAGCGTCCTTTGCGCCTCCAATTGGACACGCGGCGCTCTAAGGGAGGGATTGGACTGACCGTTCGGGGACGCAGCTAGAGATGGCGCTGGATGACGACATCCGCATCCTGTCCGCCGTGAAGCTCTTTGAGGGTTTCACGCAGGAACAGCTGCGCCTGCTCGCCTTCGGCGCCGAAGCCACCCATCTGCAGGCCGACCGCAAGCTGTACCGCGAGGATGACGAAGCCGACTCAGCCTATATCGTGGTCAGTGGCCGCATCGTGCTCTACCGCGAGCATGACGGCGACCGCATCCCGATCGGCACCGCCGGCCCCGGCACGATCCTCAGCGAACTGGCGCTGATCGCCGACTCAAGACGGCTGACCAGCGCCTCGGCCGAGACCGATTCGGAAGTGATAAGGTTGAGCCGCAAGATGTTTCGCCGCATCCTGGAGGAATATCCCGAGGTGGCGGTGAAACTGCACCAGCGCATCCTCGATGATTTCCAGGCCATGATCGCCCGCATCGAGAAGCTGGCGCCAAGGTTTGGCGGGTAGGTCCCCGCGACCGCGCTCACGCTTGGGTGTGTCGAGATTCAGGTCAGGCCGAGTCGAAAATGGCTGATACCGAGAACCGGAGCGTATTCAAAGTACGCACCGGACGCGCAGGTATCGGCCATTTGCAGGCCGGCCTCACCTGAATATCGGCACGCCTAATCCAGGTCGAACCGCGCAATCACCGGCACATGGTCCGAGGGCCGCTCCCAGCCACGCGCCTCTCGCAGGATCTCATAGCCGGCAAAGCTCGGCACCAGGTTCGGTGACGACCAGACATGGTCGAGCCGGCGGCCGCGGTTCGAGGCTTCCCAGTCGCGCGCGCGATAGCTCCACCAGGTGTAGAGCTTCTGCTCTGGCGGCACGTCGAGCCGCATCAGGTCGACCCAGTCGCCGGCGATCCGCATCGCGTCGAAATTTTGCGTCTCGACCGGCGTGTGGCTGACGACGTTGAGCAATTGCTTGTGCGACCAGACATCGTGCTCCTGCGGAGCGATGTTGAGGTCGCCGACCAGGATCGAGGCCGACACCTCGTCATGCGCGGCGCGGATGGCGTTCATCTCGGCAACGAAATCGAGCTTGTGGCGGAACTTGCGGTTGATCTCCGGATCGGGCTCGTCGCCGCCGGCCGGCACGTAGAAATTGTGGACCAGGATTGCCTTGCCGCCGGCCTGCACCTTGACCGACAGATGCCGGCTGTCATCGATCTCGCAGAAGCGCCGTTTCTCGACAATCTCGATCGGCCGCCGCGCCACCGTCGCAACGCCGTGATAGCCCTTCTGGCCATGGAATGCGATGTGCTCGTAGCCGGCCTTGCGGAACGCCTTTTCCGGAAACAGCTCGTCGGGAACCTTCGTCTCCTGCAGGCAAAGCACATCGGGCGCCTGCTCCGTCAGCAGCCGCTCGACGATCGGCATGCGCAGGCGCACGGAGTTGATGTTCCAGGTGGCGATGGAGAAGGGCATGCGGCGGTCCGAACAAGGTCGCCGATCTACTGCCAGCCGAGCGCCACAAACACAAGCCAGCCTTTGCGGGCGGCGGCCCTGATTCAGGTCAGGCCGAGTCGAAAATGGTGGTCTCCGAGAACCGGAGCGGAGCGTACTTAAACCACGTGAGCACCGGAAGCGCAGGAGATCGCCATTGGCAGGCCGGCCTCACCGCATCTAGCGCTGGTTGGTGTTCAGCTCGCGGTTCGCCGCATAGTCGATGGCAAAGGTGTCCGCAGGGAAGCTGACGCCTTCCTTGGTGTTGTAGATCATCACCGTGGTGTCCTTGCCCTGCGCGTCGGTGATGGTCCACTGGCGCAGATCATAGGATTTCGGATCGAACATCATGGTGATCTTCGAATTGCCGAACACCGACTTGTCGGCAAGCTGGATGGTGGTGAGGTCGCTCTCTTCCTTGATCGATTTCACGCGGCCCCCCGAGAGGTCGATCTTGGTGTCGAGCAACAGCTTCAGCGGCGTCTTCGACAACGGATAGAGATCGGACGTTTTCAGCCGCTTGTTGAGGATGACCACCGACTTGCCGTCGGAAATCACCCGGAAATTCGACTTGCCGTCATAGTTGAAGCGAATCTTGCCTGGCCGCTCAAGGAAGAACTTGCCGCCGGTCTGCTGGTTGTTGGGGCCGAACTGGACGAACTCGCCGCTCATCGATTTGACCGAGGAGAAATGGTCGGCGATCTTTTGCGCCGTCGGCGGCACTGCCGCCTGCGCCGAGGCCAAGAGCTGGAACCCCGGCACGACGTTGATGGCCGCGGCGCCGGCAAGCATCAGGCCAAGGCCGAGCAACTGGCGACGGTTTGGAGCGAAATCGCTGATCGCGGAAAGATCGTTTTTCATGCCGGTCACTCTCGTGTGGTGTGTGTCTCGTTGCAGTCCGTGGACCCCCAGTTAGACTTAAGTTTGGCGGACCGGACAGCGCTCAGTCGCTGTAACGCGCCAAAAGGTTCAAGGTTGCCGCCGGGCCGTATGGGCTGATCAGAACTTGTCGTCCTCGGTCGGCACCAGGATTTCGCGTTTGCCGGCATGGTTGGCCGGGCCGACAATGCCTTCCTTCTCCATCTTCTCGATGATCGAGGCGGCGCGGTTGTAGCCGATGCCGAGCCGGCGCTGGATATAGCTGGTCGACGCCTTGCCGTCGCGCAGCACGACCGAGACCGCCTGGTCGTAGGGATCGTCGGAATCCTCGAAATTGCTGTTGCCGCCACCGCCAGCGCCGCCCTTGCCGGACGGCTCGTCATCGTCCTCGCCGTCATCCTCGGTGATGGCGTCGAGATATTCGGGCACGCCCTGAAGCTTCAGATGGGCGACGATCTTCTCGACCTCGTCGTCGGCGACGAACGGGCCGTGCACGCGCTGGATGCGGCCGCCGCCGGCCATGTACAGCATGTCGCCCATGCCGAGCAGCTGCTCGGCGCCCTGCTCGCCCAGGATGGTGCGGCTGTCGATCTTCGACGTCACCTGGAAGGAGATACGGGTCGGGAAATTGGCCTTGATGGTGCCGGTGATGACGTCGACCGACGGACGCTGCGTCGCCATGATGACATGGATGCCGGCCGCGCGCGCCATCTGTGCCAGGCGCTGCACCGCGCCTTCGATGTCCTTGCCGGCGACCATCATCAAATCGGCCATCTCGTCGATGATGACGACGATGTAGGGCATCGGCTCGAGATCGAGGTTCTCGGTCTCGTAGATCGCCTCGCCGGTCTGGCGGTCGAAGCCGGTCTGCACGGTGCGCGAGATTTTTTCGCCCTTCTTTTCAGCCAACTGCACGCGCGCGTTGAAGCCGTCGATGTTGCGCACGCCGACCTTGGACATCTTGCGGTAGCGGTCCTCCATCTCGCGCACCGTCCATTTCAACGCCACCACGGCCTTCTTCGGGTCGGTGACCACCGGCGTCAGAAGGTGCGGGATGCCGTCATAGACGGAAAGTTCGAGCATCTTCGGGTCGATCATGATCAGCCGGCAGTCCTGCGGCGTCAGCTTGTAGAGCAGCGACAGGATCATGGTGTTGATGGCGACGGACTTGCCGGAGCCGGTGGTGCCTGCGACCAGCACATGCGGCATCTTGGCGATGTCGACGATCACCGCCTCGCCATTGATGGTCTTGCCCAGCGCCAGCGCCAGCTTGGACTTGGTCGTCTCGAAATCGCGGCTGGCCAGGATCTCCCGGAGATAGACGGTCTCGCGCTTGGCATTCGGCAATTCGATGCCGATGGCGTTGCGGCCGGACACCACGGCGACGCGGCAGGCAATCGCGCTCATCGAGCGGGCGATGTCGTCGGACAGGCCGATGACGCGCGACGATTTGATGCCGGGCGCCGGTTCCAGTTCATAGAGCGTGACGACGGGGCCGGGCCGCACCGCGATAATCTCGCCCTTGACGCCGAAATCCTCCAGAACGCCTTCGAGCAGGCGCGCATTCTGCTCCAGCGCGTCCTTGGACAGGCTGGCGTCGCGCACCACGTTCTTCGGCTCCGACAGGAAATGCAGCGACGGCATTTCGAATGTTTCCGAGCCGATCAGCGAGGTCTGCGCCTCGCGCTGGACGCGCGCGCCGGGAGCGGGACGCGGCGCAGGTGCGGCGACGCGGGTCGCCGCATCTGACCGGAAGTTCTGCACCTTGGCGTTCGGCGCGGCACGGCGCTGGACCGGCTCGTCGTCGAGTTCGACCTCCTCGTCGCCATTGTCGAAACCGGCATCGAGGACGTCGTCATCGTCCGGATCGACGGAAACGCTGCGGTCATTGACCATGGCGGCGAAGAATTCCGGCTCGACGCGGGCGCGGCCATCCGGGCTCATCCGCGCTTCGGCGAATTCCGCCGATTCGACCCGTTCGGCGGCGCGGCGCCATGCGGTGGAGCGCTGCTCCATCTCCGGCTCGAACTCGTCGCGCTCCTGCTGGCGGCGCACAGCCCGGCGATGCATCCAGGCGCGGAAAGACAGCCACCAGTGGGTAACGGCGCCGAGCGCCAGTATCCCCTCGTCGCCCTCGTCTTCGTCGAAGAGCAGGTCGTCCTCTCGGGGATCGGGCTCCGCGGTGCGCTCCATGACGGCAAAGCCGTTCTTGCGCGCAATCAGCGCCGAGCCATAGGCAAACAGCCACAGCGCCGGCGCAATGAGCACCATGGCAATGATGCTGGCAACGATACCGGTCGGGTAGCCGCCAATGACCACGCCCGGAATATTGAGCACCATGTCGCCGAACACACCGCCGAGGCCGGTCGGCAACGGCCACGTCTTGGGCGGCACCACGCAGCCGGCCATCGCCGCCGCGAGCAGCGCGAAGCCGAACCACGCAAGGCCGCGCTTCGGCAGCCTGTCGACGCCGCGCGCCGAAAACAGGAGAAAGCCCCAGATCACCGCCGGCACCAGGGCGGCGACCGCGGCAAGGCCGAAGAACTGCATGGCGAGGTCGGAGAATACCGCGCCCGCATAACCCATGGCGTTGGTGACGATGTTGGCGGTGGCGTGCGAGAAGCTGGGATCGGCGACGTTCCAGGTCGCCAGCGCCGCGACGCCAAAGGCGACCAGCGCAAACAGGCCGGCGCCGACCAGCCGCCCGACCTGGCGCCGCGCGAATGCCTGGATGCCGTGCCCCGTATCGGTCAGCGCGAGCGGTGCTGAAGCCCCTGAACGCATGCTTCGTTCCCCGTCTGTCATGGACTGGCCGGGCGCATGACGCACTCCGGCAGATTCGGATGTCAGACTATCGGGGGGAAGGTTAAGGCCGCATTAACTATACGCACCCAGAGCCACGATCTTGCTCACTCCACTGTAGGCAGTCTCAACAGTTCGGAACCAATCCGGTCGACGTCTCCCCGCCGGCGGCCATCACTAGAACGTGATTGCGCAGGGACCGAGGCCTGCCAGCACGGTTGCCAAAAAGAGACGCCCGGAATGACCCGGGCCTCAAAGCGTGAACTCCTTTCGGGAGCGTCACGACAGGATGGGAGAATGCGGGGCGGCCGAGGCCGCCCCGCAAGGCTTACGAGTGGTAGGCCGCTTCGCCATGCGAAGTCAGGTCGAGGCCTTCGCGCTCGGCGTCGGCTGTCGGACGCAGACCGATGATCAAGTCGACGACCTTGTAGAGGATTGCGCTGCCGATGCCCGACCACAGCAGGGTTACCAGGACGCCTTTGCCCTGCGCCAGCAGCTGCGTGGCCGTGCCGGCATAGCCGGCGGCGAAGTCGGCCGTCGAATAGTCGACGATGCCGGCGCCGCCGAGGGCGGGATTGACCAGAATGCCAGTGCCTAGCGCACCGATGATGCCACCGACGCAGTGGACGCCGAAGACATCGAGGCTGTCATCATAGTCGAACGTGTTCTTCACCACCGAGACGAAGAAGTAGCAGACGAAGGTGGCAACGATGCCAAGCACGATAGCGCCCATCGGGCCGGCAAAACCTGCAGCCGGCGTAATCGCGACGAGGCCGGTGACCGCGCCCGAAACAGCGCCGAGCATGGAGGCTTTGCCGCGCAGCAGCGATTCAAGCACGATCCAGGCCACTGCCGCCGCCGCCGTGGCGACGAAGGTGTTGATCATCGCCAGCACCGCATAGGCGTTCGCTTCGAGGTTCGAACCGGCGTTGAAGCCGAACCAGCCGACCCACAGCAATGAAGCGCCGACCATGGTCAGCGTCATCGAGTGCGGCGCCATGATGTCCTTCTTGTAGCCGATGCGCTTGCCGATCATCAGCGCGCCGACGAGACCGGCAATGCCCGCATTGATGTGAACGACCGTGCCGCCGGCGAAGTCGATGGCGCCGAAGCTGAAGATCAGGCCGGACGGGTCGGCATAGGCGCTCGGGCCGCCCCAGAACCAGACCATGTGCGCGATCGGGAAGTAGATTAACGTCACCCATAGGATAACGAAAAGGATCAAGGCGGAGAATTTGACGCGTTCGGCGAATGCGCCGACGATCAGGGCGGGCGTGATGCAGGCGAAGGTCATCTGGAAGACGACGAACACCAGTTCAGGAATGGCGACGCCCTTGCTGAAGGTTTCCGAAAGCGTCGATACGTTGACGCCGGAGAGAAACATCTTCGAAAGGCCGCCGACGAAGGCGTTGCCCGGGGTGAAGGCGAGGCTGTAGCCGTAGAAGACCCAGATGATCATGACCACGCTGGTGATGGTGAAGACCTGCATTAGCACCGACAGCATGTTCTTGGTACGAACCAGGCCGCCGTAGAAAAGCGCAAGGCCGGGAATGGTCATCAACAGCACCAGCACGGTGGAAATCATCATCCACGTGGTGTCGCCCTTGTCGACGGTAAAAGCCGGCGCTGCTGGCGCTGCCGCCGCGACGGCGGGAGCCGCCTCCTGCGCGAAGGCAGCAACCGTGCCCAATGCTCCGAGCGCTAAGGAGCCCAGCAGCGCGGAGCGCGCCACTGACTTCAAGGTGGAAGGTATATTCATTGAACTCTCCATTGGAATACGTGTTCGCCGCTCAAAGTGCGTCGGTGTCTGTTTCGCCGGTACGGATGCGCACCGCCTGATCGATGCCGAAGACGAAGATCTTGCCGTCGCCGATCTGGCCGGTCTTGGCCGCCGCCGTGATGGCTTCGACGGCCTTGTCGACCAGGTCTGTGCTAACCGCGACTTCGATCTTGATCTTCGGCAGGAAACTGACCGCGTATTCCGCCCCGCGATAGATTTCCGTGTGTCCCTTCTGACGCCCGTAGCCTTTGACTTCGGTGACGGTCAGGCCCTGGATGCCGACGGCGGTGAGCGCTTCGCGCACCTCGTCGAGCTTGAACGGCTTGATGATTGCCATCACGATTTTCATAAGGTTTCACCCTTTGCTGTTGCGGTCCCCCGCGTTTGCACACCTTCACCGATCCCAAAAAGCCCGGAGAGTGCCCAACGGGATTCAAGCTCCGTGCCAGTTGCCGAAGCAGGGTGTTAACTCATTGTAAACAAACGGATCGCTCGAGTCCCGGCGCCACGGTGCGCACTGTCAACGGACAGTCACTGATTAAAAAGTAGGCAATTTTTCGAAAATGCCTATTCCGCAGGCGGCCGCTTCAGCCGGATCAGGCCTTCCTGGGCAACCGAGGCGATCAGCGTGCCGTCGCGGGCAAACAGCGAGCCGCGGGTGAAGCCGCGCGACCCCTGCGTCGACGGGCTGTCCTGCGTGTACAGGATCCAGTCATCGAGCGGATGGCTGCGATGGAACCACATCGCATGGTCGAGGCTCGCCGCCTGGATGTCGCGGTCGAAAATGGCGCGGCCGTGCGCAAAGGTCGAGGTGTCGAGCAGCGTCATGTCGGAGAGGTAGGCAAGCACCGCCGCCTGGATGCCGCGGTCGGCCGGCACCGGGCCGGTGGTGCGGATCCAGATGTTCTGCTGCGGCTCCAGCTTTTCGCGGCTGGTGTAATGCTTCAGCATCACCGGCTTCATCTCGATCGGCCGGTCACGCTCCCAGTAGCGCTTGATGCCGTCCGGCACCGCCTCGCCGAACTTGCCCAGCAATTCGCGCTGCGACAACAGGCTGTCGGGCGGCGGCACGTCGCGCGGCATCGGCAGCTGATGCTCAAGGCCAACCTCGTCCTGCTGGAACGAGGCTTCCAGCGAAAAGATCGCCTGGCCGTGCTGGATCGCCACCACGCGCCGCGTGGTGAAGGAGCCGCCATCGCGGATGCGGTCGACCTCGTAGACGATCGGCACCTTGGTGTCGCCGGGCCGCATGAAATAGCCGTGCAGCGAATGCACGTGGCGCTCGGGCTCGACGGTGCGCTGCGCGGCGACCAGCGCCTGGGCGATGGTCTGGCCGCCGAAAACGCGCTGCCAGTCGAGCTTGGGGCTGCGACCACGGTACAGATTGTGTTCAAGCTGCTCGAGGTCGAGAATGCTGAGAAGCTCGTCCATGGCCGCCGTCATGCTTCGTGACCTCGCCGTAAGATGCTATGGCGGTTTCCGACAGGAATGGCGGGCAGTCAAGGCCGGAATGCCCCAGTGGGCGGGGATGGTCGAGACTTCGAAAGGAATTGACATGGCGAACCGCAACCCGGACGCAAAAACCCCGCTCGACGTGCTGGTCGCTGGCGCCGGCTATGTCGGCCTCGCCGCCGCCGTGTCGCTGAAACAGGCGCGGCCGGGCCTCGCCGTGGCGGTCGTTGATGCTGCCCCCGCCGGCGTCTGGCAGAAGGACCGCCGCGCCTCGGCGATCGCCGCCGCCGCCTGCCGCATGCTCGACCAGCTCGGCGTCTGGCAGGAAATCGTCGGGCAATCGCAGGCGATCACCGAGATGATCGTCACCGATTCGCGCACCGCCGATCCGGTGCGTCCGGTGTTTCTCACCTTCGATGGCGAGGTCGCGCCGGGCGAACCGTTCGCCCACATGGTCGCCAACAAGGACCTGAACAGCGCCTTGCGCCGCCGCGCGCAAAAGCTCGGCATCGACATCATCGAAGGTGTCGCGGTCGCATCGTTCGACGGCAATGGCGCCGGCATCACCGTGCATCTGGCCGACGGCGCGGCGATTGAGGCGCGGCTGCTGGTCGCCGCCGACGGCGTCAATTCCAAATTGCGCGACATGGCCGGCATCAAGACGGTGAAATGGGAATATGGCCAGTCCGGCATCGTCTGCACGGTGGCGCATGAGCGCCCGCACAATGGCCGCGCCGAAGAGCATTTTCTGCCGGCCGGCCCGTTTGCAACGCTGCCGCTCAAGCCGACCGAGGACGGCACCAACCGTTCGTCGCTGGTCTGGGTCGAACGTTCCGAGGATGCCGAAAAGCTGGTCTCGGGCGACGACCTCGTCTTCGAGCAGGAGCTTGAATTGCGCTTCGGCCTGAAGCTCGGCGAAATCCGCGTCACCGACAAGCCGCGCGCCTGGCCGCTCGGCCTGACCATCGCGCGCGCCTTTGTCGCCCCGCGCATCGCGCTTGCCGGCGACGCCGCGCACGGCATCCACCCGATCGCCGGCCAGGGCCTCAATCTCGGCTTCAAGGATGTGGCGGCCCTTGCTGAAGTGGTGGTCGAGGCCGATCGCTTGGGACAGGATATCGGCGCGCTCGACGTGCTCGAGCGCTACCAGCAATGGCGCCGCTTCGACACGGTGCAGATGGGCGTCACCACAGATGTGCTGAACCGGCTGTTTTCCAACGACATCGGCGCGCTGCGCCAGCTCCGCGACATAGGCCTCGGCCTTGTCGAACGGATGCCCAGGCTGAAGGAGTTCTTCATCCGCCAGGCGTCGGGGTTGTCCAACGGCACACCACGGCTGCTCAAGGGTGAGGCGATTTAGGCCGGGAATGAGTGCCGCTTTGTCTTAGACGCGGCTCGGCTCCTGACATCAGCCACGCAATGTTGGCGCGGTGGCGCACGATCACGTAGATGCCGCCGGCGATGACCAGCAACCGGTAGGGCAATGGTTGTTCCATGCCGAGGGCGATCGCGGTGAGCGCCGCCAGCATCGAACTCAGGGACACAATTCGGGAAACTGCCAACACCACGGCAAATGCCGTCGCCGCGCCTAGACCCACAGGCCAGGACATCGCCAACAAAACACCCAACCCCGTCGCAGCCGATTTGCCGCCGGTGAAATTCAGCCAGATCGAACGGCTATGCCCAAGCAAAACAGCGAGTCCGGCCAGGCATACAACCCAAGGAGCCCAAACGGGCATATCAGATATTGCCGACGGCGGCGTTGCGGAAGACCAGAAACAAAACCAACGGGCAAAGATGACCGCTGCCGCCCCTTTCAGCACGTCCACCAGAAGCACCACCAATGCTGGCCATTTCCCGAGTGTGCGCAATACATTTGTCGCACCGGTGGACTTGGAGCCGTGCTCCCGGATATTCGATGCCCTTAAGCAGTTTCCCCGCCAGATAGCCGGCAGGCGTAGAGCCGATAAGGTAAGCGGCAGCCGATCCTACCACGCTCGCTATCCAGAATGACATGCGCCCGGGCTGTTTCTCAGTTGACCTCAAACCCCAGCTTCTGCCGCAGTCGCAGCATGCGTTGGTCGGCGACCTTGAAACTCTGCTCGCCGCTCTTGGCAACACGATCCAGCATCTGCAGCAGATCTTCGCGCTCATGCGGATCGAGGCGCTCGCGCAGGAAGGGCGCCAGCTTGTCGATGACGATCGTCGTGTCGTCGATCTGCGCTGCGGCCCATTTGGCGTAGACGACGGCTTCATCGGTCTTCTTCTGGTTGTCCGCAATCTGCGAGATCACCTCGCGGATGACCGTTTCGCGCTTCGGCAGGATCGGGCCGTGCTCCGCTGCCAGTGCGGTGATCAGCGTTGCCGCCGCCACCACCGGATCGTCGATCGCCGTCAGCGGCGACAGCGCCGCCTGCTTGCGCAGCTTCTTGCGCCTTATGTTGCCCTGGACGCGGCCGACGACGTCGGCGACCTCGCGCGCGGCTTCGTTCATGGCCTTCATGCGATACCACCAGAACGCCCCGGCTCCCAGCACGCCGAGAATAGCAATCAGGAAAGGCATGTCGAATTCCCCCGAAAATTGCGGCGACGATAGGAGAACTCCGGCGGTGCTTCAACACGCAAGAATTGTATCTGATGAGAAAACAGAGCTGGCCCCCTAATCATCCAGACGCCGAGATCGGACGTCCTGGGTTCAGATCGCTCGTCACAGGCATCTGATGGTGCAACCGCTTAGCGATAACGCCGACTTCGCATCGAGCGCTGTGCCCATCATGACGATCCGTTCGGCCACTGCAACGCGGCTGTCGGCGCGGTGACGCCAACCTGGGACGATCCGATGTTCCACCCGTTTCTCTACGGGTCGGGGCAAGAGGCGGAATACCGCGCCGGCTTCTACGGCCTTGCCGGCTGGCACAAGGAAGGCCATATGCTGCGCGCGCTGTTCGAGGGCGTGATGTTCGAGCATAGGCGCCACATCGAAGTCTTGAAAAAAGCCGGCGTCGGCTTCGACAGAGCCGTGCTATCCGGCGGCGGCTCGCGCAGCGAACACTGGCCGCAGATCTTCGCCGACGGGCTTGGCGTGCCGATCACCGTCCCCGAAGCGCGCGAGACCGGCGCGCTTGGCGCGGCAATCGGCGCCGGGGTCGCGGCCGGCCTGTTCGCCGACTACGAGGCCGGCGTTGACGCCATGACCCGGTCAAGCGCCGCCTACCGTCCGAACCCGGCCATGCAGGACCATTACAACAGGCGTTATCGCGCCTATTGCGGCCTTGCCGATACGCTGCGATCGTTCTGGGCCGAACAGGCGGCAGAACCGAGTAGAACACCGCCGAGTAAACCACCGCAATGACCCAACGGCTCGATGGCGACTACGACTACATCATCGTCGGCGCAGGCACGGCGGGCTGCGTGCTGGCCAATCGGCTGAGCGAAAACCCGGCGACGCGCGTGCTGCTGCTCGAGGCCGGCGGCAGCGACAATTATCACTGGGTGCATATCCCGGTCGGCTATCTCTATTGCATCGGCAATCCGCGCACCGACTGGATGATGAAGACTGCCCCCGAAGCCGGCCTGAACGGCCGCTCGCTGGTCTATCCCCGCGGCAAGGTGCTGGGCGGCTGCACCTCGGTCAACGGCATGATCTACATGCGCGGCCAGGCGGCGGACTACGATGGCTGGCGGCAGATGGGCAATGTCGGCTGGGGCTGGGACGATGTGCTGCCCTACTTCCTCAAATCCGAGGACCATCATGGTGGCAAGACCGAGCTGCATGGCTCCCGCGGCGAATGGAAAGTGGCGCGGCAACGCCTGTCGTGGCCGATCCTGAACACCGTGCAGGAGGCGGCCAAGGAATTCGGCATCATGCCGCGCGAGGATTTTAACGACGGCGACAATGAGGGGTCCGGCTTCTTCGAAGTCAACCAGAGCAAGGGCGTGCGCTGGAACACAGCCAAGGCATTCTTGCGCCCGGCGCTGCGACGGCCGAACCTCAGGCTGGTCGTCAACGCGCATGTCGAGACGGTGTTGTTCGAGGGCAAGCGTGCTATCGGCGTTTGTTATCGCGTCGGCGGCCAAACCATCGAGGCAAAGGCCAGGAGCGAGGTGCTGCTGACCGCCGGCTCGATCAACACGCCGAAACTGCTGGAGCTTTCCGGGGTCGGCGAGCCGGATCGCCTCGCCGCGCTCGGCATCGATGTGGTTCACGCCAGCCCCGATGTCGGCGAGAACCTTCAGGACCATCTGCAGATCCGCACTGTCTACAAAGTGTCGTCGGCGCTGACGCTCAACACGCTAGCCAACAGCCTGAGCGGCAAGGCGAAGATCGCGCTGCAATATGCCTTTGGCCGCTCGGGACCGATGTCGATGGCGCCGAGCCAGTTCGGCATGTTCTCGAAATCCGATCCGTCGATGGCGACGCCGGACCTGGAGTACCACGTCCAGCCCTTGTCTACCGACCGGCTGGGCGACCCGCTGCACCCGTTCCCGGCAATCACCATGTCGGTCTGCAATCTGCGGCCCGAGAGCGTCGGCTCGGTGCACGCTACGACGCGCGAGCTGGCCGTGCAGCCGGAGATCCGGCTGAACTACCTCTCTACGGCGCGCGACCGCGAGATCGCGCTGCGTTCGGTGCGCCAGGCGCGCAGCATCATGACCGCCAAGGCTCTTGCCGGCTTCCATCCGGAAGAAATCCTGCCTGGTCTCGCCCACCAGTCGGACGAGGACCTGCTGCACCAGATCGGCTCGATCGCCACGACCATCTTCCACCCGGTCGGCACCTGCCGGATGGGCATCGATGACCGCGCCGTCGTCAGCCCGGACCTGCGCGTGACCGGTATCGAGGGGCTGCGGATCATCGACGCGTCGATCATGCCGCGCATCGTCTCCGGCAACACCGCCTCGCCAGTGGTGATGATCGCCGAGAAGGCGGCGGATATGATCCGCCGGCCTGCATGACGTCGCCGCCGCCTATGACCCCGGCACGTCGTAGATCGCCCTGACTTCGACGGTGCCGATTTCAGCCAGCGGAATTTTGCCGGCGATCTCCAGCGCCTTGTCGAGAGTGTCGGCTTCGATCATGACGAAACCAAGCAACTGCTCCTTGGTTTCGGCAAACGGACCGTCAGTGATCAGCCGCTTGCCTTGGCGCCGCCGCACCGTCTTCGACGTCTTCACCGATTGCAGCGCCTGCGCGATGATCAGCTTGCCTTGCTGGTCCAATGACCGGTCATAGGCCATCGAATCGGCGTCGAGCTTGGCCAGACGCTCAGGCGTCATGGCATGGAGGTCCTTTTCCTCGCCGTAGACCAGACAGACATATTTCATTTCCAGCTCCCTTGCTGTGACGAACCATAGGTGATCACGGCGCCGGCGGCATCCTTGCCGGCAGCAGCGTGGTCGAGCACGCAGACCGCAATGCCGATCACGGCGACCGCAGCAAGCAGCCGGCCGAAGCCGGAAGGTCGCGAGCACTCGATCTCGTGTAGACGCGCGCTTTTGTCGGCGTCGTTCCAATGGGCAGAAAACAGATTGTTCATCTTGGATCTCCATCCGCCACGAGAATCCGTGGACGCTCGCAGGACGGCCGGCGCCGATGCAAGTCGACATTTTTGCACGCACATTTTTTCAGAAAAATTTGCAGGGCACGCCGGCGTCGCATCCGGCCGAAACAGCGCGGTGGTCTTCCCCTGCCGCCGCGCTATAGTTGGAGGGAACGCCGCGTGGCCGGCGCTGTCGCTGTAATCAAGGAGAATTCTATGGACCGTACCGCAAACGCCGTCTGGAAAGGCAATCTGAAGGAGGGCACGGGCACGCTCGACAGCCAGAGCGGCACCTTGAAGGGCACGCCCTATTCGTTCAAGGCTCGCTTCGAGGACGAGAGCGGCAAATCCGGCACCAATCCCGAAGAGTTGATCGCGGCGGCACACGCCGGCTGCTACGCCATGCAGCTGTCGCATTTCCTGGCCGAGAACGGCACGCCCGCCACCGAGCTCGACGCCAAGGCGGTGGTGACGCTGGTGCCCGGCACCGGCATCACCGGCAGCGCCATCACCCTGATCGGCAAGGTGCCGGGCATCGATGCGGCGAAGTTCAAGGAACTGGCCGAGAAGGCCAAGGCGGAGTGCCCGGTTTCGAAGGCACTGGGGGCCATCGCAGTGTCGCTCGACGCGAAGCTGGGGTGATCCGCCGATTTTGCCCGGGGTAGCGATTCTTCGCGCCCCCCTCTGCCCTGCCGGGCATCTCCCGGGGAGATTGGAAGCTCGGTAGCTGGCACTTTCTTTCGACGTTCGTGATTGGCGAAGGCCGGCGTGACATCTGATCTCCCCACTTGAGGGGGAGATGGCCGGCAGGCCAGAGGGGGGTGCTGTCCCACCAACGTCTCGGATAACTATTAGGCGCCCAGCGCATCAAGCCGGGCGCGAAGGGCTGCGACTTCCTGCTCCAGAGCCTCCAATCTCGCTTCCAGGTCGGAAGCAGGCAAGGCCGGCGCGCTCCGCTGCACCGATAACGCCGCGACGTCCACCGGTCCTGCGAGCAGATGCACGTAGCGGTCCTCGCGCTGGCCTGGCCCGCACGGTATTTCCTGGATCAGCGGCGGTCGGCGGCCGATCAGCATGTCGAGTTCAGCGCGCAGGTCTTCGATCGACGAAAACCGCGCCATGCGCTCAGCTCGCGCCAGCAACTCATGCGCCGTCTGCGGCCCGCGCAGCAAAAGCAGGCCGATCACCGCAGTCTGCGGCCTCGTCAGCGAGAAGCGCTGCGCCATCTGATGCTCATAGCGCTCGACGCGCGAGCCGAACATCTGACGCACCAGCCCCTTCTGCTCGAGCAGCTTCAGCGTCCGATGCACCTCTGTCGGCTCGAGCGCCATCACAGGCTCGCGCGCCGTCTTCTGGTTGGCGGCTGCAAGTGCTGCATTCAGCGTCAGCGGATAGACATCCGGCGTCAGCTCCTTCTTCTCGATCAGGCAGCCGAGCACACGGACTTCGATCGGATTAAGGATTGGAAGCTCTTCGCTCATTGGGTTGAGTATCCTTTCTAGCGCCGGCGAGACAGCGCCCACCTCTCTGTCCTACCGGATATCTCCCCACCCGTGGGGGAGATGTCCGGCAGGACAGAGGGGCGCGCGAAGGATCGCCGCGTTCGAGATTGCCGCGAGCGAACTCGCCTCAACTAAACCCGCCGCTCCACCATCATCTTCTTGATCTCGGCAATCGCCTTGGCCGGGTTGAGCCCCTTCGGGCAGGTCTGGGCGCAGTTCATGATGGTGTGGCAGCGGTAGAGCCGGAACGGGTCTTCGAGATCGTCGAGCCGTTCGCCCGTGGCTTCGTCGCGGCTGTCGATCAGCCAGCGATAGGCCTGCAGCAACGTCGCCGGGCCGAGATAGCGGTCGCCGTTCCACCAATAGCTCGGGCACGAGGTCGAGCAGCAGGCGCACAGGATGCACTCGTAGAGCCCGTCGAGCTTTTCGCGATCCTCATGGCTCTGCAGCCATTCCTTGGCCGGCTCTGGCGACACTGTCTTCAGCCATGGCTGGATCGAGGCGTGCTGGGCGTAGAAATTGGTGAGGTCGGGCACCAGATCCTTGACCACCTGCATATGCGGCAGCGGGTAGACCTTGACGGCGCCGGAAATGTCGTCGCAGCCCTTGGTGCAGGCCAGCGTGTTGGAGCCATCGATGTTCATGGCGCAGGAGCCGCAAATGCCTTCGCGGCATGAGCGGCGCAAGGCAAGCGTCGGATCGATCTTGTTCTTGATCCAGAGCAGCGCGTCGAGCACCATCGGCCCGCAATCGTCCATGTCGACGAAATAGGTGTCGATGCGCGGGTTCTCGTCATCGTCGGGCGACCAGCGGTAGATGCGGTATTCCCGCAGGTTGGTGGCGCCCTCCGGCTTCGGCCAGGTCTTGCCCGGCTGCACCTTGGAGTTCTTGGGAAGCGTGAGTTCGACCATTACCTCAGATCCTTTCGGATGACGGGCTTCGGCACCATGGTTAGTATACCCTGGCCTTCGGCGCGATCTTGGCAAGACTGATGCCGCCGTCCTTTTCCGCCACCAGCGGCTCGGTGTGCACGGGACGATAGCTGAGGCTCACCTGGCCGTTCTCGCTTAGCCGGGCCAGCGTATGCTTGCGCCAGATAGTGTCGTCGCGGGCCGAGAAATCTTCGCGCGCATGCGCGCCGCGGCTCTCCTTGCGCGCCTCGGCGCCGTAGACCGTGGTGATGGCGTTGGCCATCAGATTTTCCAGCTCCAGCGTCTCGACCAGGTCGGAATTCCAGATCATCGAGCGGTCGGAGACTTTCAGGTCCTTGAGCCCGGTCCATATCTGCGAAATGCGCTTGCAGCCGTTTTCGAGCGACTCCTGTGTGCGGAACACGGCGGCGTCTTCCTGCATCGCCTTCTGCATTTTCTCACGCAGAACAGCGGTTGGCGTCGAGCCATTGGCGTGGCGCAGCCGGTCGAAGCGGTCCATGATGTTTTCGACCGAGGCTTCGTTGGGCGAAGGGATCGCCGAATTACGGTCGATGACCTGGCCGGCGCGGATTGCGGCGGCGCGGCCGAACACCACCAGATCGATCAGCGAGTTCGAGCCCAGCCGGTTGGCGCCGTGCACGGAGGCACAGCCGGCCTCGCCGACCGCCATCAGCCCGGGTGACACCCGGTCAGGATTCTCGACAGTCGGGTTCAGCACCTCGCCCCAGTAATTGGTCGGCACGCCGCCCATATTGTAGTGCACCGTCGGCAGCACGGGGATCGGCTCCTTGGTCAGGTCGACGCCGGCGAAAATCCTGGCCGATTCCGAAATGCCCGGCAGCCGCTCATGCAGCACGGCCGGATCGAGATGGTCGAGATGCAGGAAAATATGGTCCTTGTTCTTGCCGACCCCGCGGCCTTCGCGGATCTCCAGCGTCATGCAGCGCGAGACGACGTCGCGCGAGGCCAGGTCCTTGGCCGACGGCGCGTAGCGTTCCATGAAGCGCTCGCCCTCGGAATTGACGAGATAGCCGCCCTCGCCGCGCGCGCCTTCGGTGATCAGGCAGCCGGCGCCGTATATGCCTGTCGGATGGAACTGCACGAACTCCATGTCCTGCAGCGGGAAGCCCGCCCGTGCCGCCATGCCGCCGCCGTCGCCTGTACAGGTGTGCGCCGACGTCGCCGAGAAATAGGCGCGGCCATATCCGCCGGTCGCCAGCACCACCATCTTGGCGGAGAAGCGATGGATGGTGCCGTCGTCGAGGTTCCAGGCGACCACGCCGGTGCAGGTGCCGTCCGGTTCCATGATCAGGTCGAGCGCAAAATACTCGATGAAGAACTGTGCATTGTTCTTCAGCGACTGGCCGTAGAGCGTGTGCAGGATGGCGTGACCGGTGCGGTCGGCGGCAGCACAGGTGCGCTGCACCGGCGGGCCGTCGCCATAATTCATCATGTGCCCGCCGAACGGCCGCTGGTAGATCTTGCCCTCTTCGGTGCGCGAGAACGGCACGCCGTAATGCTCGAGCTCGTAGACCGCCGCCGGTGCCTCGCGCACCAGATATTCCATGGCGTCGACGTCGCCCAGCCAGTCCGAACCCTTGACGGTGTCGTACATGTGCCACTGCCAGGAGTCCGGACCCATGTTGGACAGCGACGCGGCAATGCCGCCTTGTGCCGCCACCGTGTGCGAGCGGGTCGGGAACACTTTGGTGATGCAGGCCGTGCGCAGGCCCTGCTCGGCCATGCCGAGCGTGGCGCGCAGGCCGGCGCCGCCGGCGCCGACGACCACCACGTCGAACTTGTGGTCGACAAAGGTATAGCCGGTGGCCGATTTCGCGTCCTTGGCCAAATCAGCCTCCGAATGCCAGTTTGAGCAGGGCGAAGATCGAGGCGACGCCGACCGCTATGGTGAAAAACGTGCTGAGTGCGATCAGCGCCAGCTTCATGCCTTCGGCATGCACGTAATCCTCGATAATGACCTGCATGCCGACACGCATATGGGTGAGACCGGAAACGAGCACCAGCGCCAACACCAGCGCCACGAACGGACTGGCGAGCGCCGCCCGCACCTCGGCGAAGCCGGCGCCATTGAGCGCGATCAGGAACCCGACGAAGAACAGTATCAGCGGGATGTTGGCAATGGCCGTCAGCCGCTGTCGCCAGAAATGCCCGGTGCCTTCGCGGGCCGAGCCCAGACCGCGGACCTTGGCCAGCGGCGTGCGCATATCGTTGTTGTTCGTGCCGCTCATCACAAGGTTCCCCGCGCCATGTAGCCGGCGACCCAGATCAGCAGCGTGAGCAGGATGGAACCGGCGAGCGTCGCCCAGGCGATCTTCGATGCCGTGTGTTTCTCCAGCCCGGCGCCGGTGTCCCAGACGAGATGGCGCACGCCGCCCAGCATGTGGTGCATCAGCGCCCAGGTGTAGCCGAACAGGATGAGCCGGCCGAGCCAGGTGCCGAAGGCCCAGTTGATCCAATCGAAAGCGCCTTGCGAACTCGCCGCCGCCATCAGCCACGCGGCGACCAGCAGCGTGCCGAAATACAGCGCCCCGCCAGTGATGCGGTGAATGATCGACATCGTCATGGTGATCGGTGGGCGGTAAATCGTCAGGTGCGGCGAGAGCGGCCGTTCACGTCTGGCGGTTCGGGTGGCTGGTGATTTGCTCATGGCTGCCCCAGTTCGATGTCCGGAGCCGCGGTGGAAAGCGGCACTTACCGCCTCGATATATGACTTCAGACAGCCGGTTTCTAATGCTCTTTTTGCACCGCGTCAAAGCCGGAAAATCGTTTTGAAAACGTCATTTAGTCTGACAAAAGGCTGCTGTTTCGCTTCAATCGATTTGGCCACCGTCGAAAGCCGGCGCACCGTTCGCTGCAGTGCGGCATTTCCTTTGCAATCGACGCAGGCTATCGTTTGCAGGTCTGTGGTGTCGAGCCCCTCTTCATCACCAGCGCCTCGCGCGCGTCGATCACGATTGCGTCATGCGACGCGGCTTCCTGGTAGCGGCTGGACTGGTTGGCGGGTGATGCGGCAAACTCCTCGGTCGTGCCATCGGGCCTGACAACGCGCAACGCCGTGCCGAGGTTCTGGATGGTGATCATGCCGCCATTGCCGCATCTGTAAGTTGCCGTGCCGACAGCAGACCGCGGCGCGGTAAGGTCGGTGACGATCTTGGCTGAAGGTGCGGCAGGCGCTGTCGGAGCCGTTGCGGAAGCCGGGGGCGCCACAGGTGCGGCGGACTGCTGAGCCGGCACGGGCGCGACAGTGGGTGGTACGGTATTCACCGCCGTCGGCGCGCCGTTCTGCGGCACGCAGGCTGCGGCAGTCAGCAAGGGGATCGACAACAGCGTCACCCGAAACGTGCGGCGTAACGCCATATGCTGTCCTCCTGCGCGGCTAACTAGCCGCGATGTTCCACCAAGATCAAGCTCACCCGACGTCAGCGTAGTTGTGTGCGTCGCGGCCGATGGTGCGGGCAAGCATGGCCGAATGATGACGCCCGGGTTTCCATCCCGTCGGATATTAACCATGTTTGGCGAGAGGTCGCCGCCGGATGCGCCTGCCCTCTTAACAAAGGTTAAGAAAAGGTTAATTTCCGATTCGATCGGGTCCACAGCAGAGAGGACACCATGCTTTCGAATTCAGGAAGAGCGCGCCTTGCGGCGCTTGTGCTGGCGACAGCCAGTCTCGGCTTCGCCGCCCCGGCAATGGCCTGGTCGCGCCATCATGACCGCGTCTATGCCGATTCCCTGGGCAATCTCGTCATCGACAGCGCCGCCGGCTACAAGCGCATCATTGTCGGCCAAGGCAGGCTGGCCAAGAAATTGTCCGACTACACCAGCGCCGGGCAGCCGGAAGCGGGACCGGAAGTCCTTTATGAAGACGAGGCGGATCACATCTCCAGGCGTGGCTGCTACCAGCCGCCGGTGTTCGTGAAGGGCCGCTCCTATATGTACGGCCTCTCCGACGGCGAAATGCCCAACCTCAGCCCTTGCCGCTGATGATCCGGCACGGCCGAGAGGCCGTTTAAGCGAGACGCTAACCGACGCTGCCTGTATCCGGGATGAACACCGTTTCGGCCCGCTCATAGGAAAGCGGCACGCTGTCGCGGCCGTTCTTCTTGGCCTTGTAGAGCGCTTCGTCGGCGCGCCGCCTCAGCGGCTCCAGCCCTTCGTCGCCGGTGCGCGCCGCGACGCCGAAGCTCGCGGTCACCCTGGTGCCCGGCGGCAACCCGTCGACACTGCCGGCCGAATAGTGCGTGCGCACGGCTTCGGCAAACAGCCGCGCCGTGGCAAGATCGCTCAGCGACAGAAGCACAGCGAACTCCTCGCCGCCGATGCGGCCGGCAACCGCACGCGTGCCGGCGGCCGCGCGAAGCTTGGCGGCGAAGTCGGCGATCACCTGGTCGCCCGCGGCATGTCCGTATTTGTCGTTGAGCGCCTTGAAGTGATCGAGATCGGCCAGCACCAGCGCGACCGGCACCTTGGCGGCGGCGCAGTGTTGCAGCACCAGCAAGGCGCGCTCCTCGAAACCCCTGCGGTTGAGCAGGCCAGACAGCGGATCGGTGTGCGTCTCGGTCTTCAGCGCCTTCATCACGTCGAGCGCAGCTGCCGAGAACAGGCAGAGCGCGATCAGCAACGACAGCAGCGCGTGCGACAAAAGCGCCGTCGTCCAGTAGGACGAGCCATAAAACCCGTCATAGCTGGTGAACGGCCCGTGCGAGATGACGACGAGCAGCGTGCGGCCGATAAAGTTCAGCCCGGACAGCAGCGACAGTACGAACAGGATTTTTTCCGTCGGGCCGTTCTTGCGCACGGCGCGCAGCTCGGCGGCGACCAGCAGGCTGAGGCCGCCAAAGCCGAAATTGATCGACAGGATGCGCCAAGTCAAGTCCGGCTGGACGAACAGGAACCAGCAGAATGCCACCATCCCGCCACCCGCCAGAATGCCGATCGCGATATAGGGCACGCGCCTGCCGTAGCGTGAGATGATCGCACCGACGAGGCAACAGGCGGCGAGCGTGAAGCAGAGGTTGGAGACCAGCTTGGTCAGCACCATGCCGCCGGGCAGCGTGAAATACTGCAGCAGGAAGCCGGGCGCGGACACGCAATAGCTCGTGCCGAGCACAGCCAGATAGGGCCGGTGGCGCTGATAGAACCATAGCACGAGGAACGCCGCGCCGAGCGCCAGCGCGATCGTCGGATTGAGCAGCGCTATGAACAGGCCGGTGTCCAAAGGACGGTGACTTCCCCGCTTGACGTCAGGGAAGACCTTAGAGCGCAAGCCCCAACAAGCGGTTAAGCCGGGACGAATATGCAAGTCGCCACTGATGAAGCTGCTGCACGGAACCGGGACCTGAGGCAGGCGTTTCGTGACAGCAATCAAGGAGAAGTTATTCATGGCCGACACGATCACGCTGACCGACCACGAAGCAATTCGCTCATGGGCCGCAGGGCGCGCCGGATTTCCGGCGATCGTCGATGTATCGCCCGAAACCGGAACGCAGCCGTTGCTGAGGCTCGTCTTCGGCCAGCACGCCTATCAGGACCAGGATCAACCTGAACGCCCGGTCAACGCAGGCGGCTACGAGCTGGTCGAATGGGACGAGTGGTTCAAGATCTTCGACGAGCGCGAACTGGCGCTGGTGGTCGCGGCCGACGAACCCGGCAGCCGGGAGGAATTTCATGAAATCATCCGGCGTGCCGGCTAGGGAATATACCCCAAGGGTCTTAGAGCGGCGCGCATTAAACAAAACCCCGAACGGTTTTGCCGTTCGGGGTTTGCATAAGCTCAGATCAGGCTTGAAACAGTCTGCGCTATTTCCAGTCGCGGATGTCGACGAAATGGCCGGCGATCGCCGCCGCCGCCGCCATCGCCGGCGACACCAGATGGGTGCGGCCCTTGAAGCCCTGCCGGCCTTCGAAATTGCGGTTCGAGGTCGAGGCGCAGCGCTCATGCGGCTTCAGCCGGTCGTCGTTCATGGCCAGGCACATCGAGCAGCCCGGCTCGCGCCAGTCGAAACCGGCGGCAATGAAGATCTTGTCGAGACCCTCGGCCTCCGCCTGTTCCTTGACCAGACCGGAGCCCGGCACGATCATCGCATCGACATGCGCACTCACCGTCTTGCCTTCGACCACCTTGGCCACCGCACGCAGATCCTCGATGCGGCCATTGGTGCAGGAGCCGATGAAGACGCGGTCGAGCGTGATGTCGGTGATCTTCGTGCCCGGCGTCAGCCCCATATAGTCGAGCGCGCGGATCTTTGACGTCCGCTTGTTCTCGTCCGTGATCTCTTCCGGATTGGGAACGACGCCCTGCACCGAAACGACGTCCTCGGGCGAGGAACCCCAGGAGACGATCGGCGGCAGCTTGGCCGCGTCGAGCACGATCACCTTGTCGAAATGCGCGCCCTCGTCGGACTGCAGCGTCTTCCAGTATTCGAGCGCGGCGTCCCACGACGCGCCCTTCGGCGCGCGCGGCTTGCCCTTGACATAGGCGAAGGTGGTTTCGTCGGCCGCGATCAGGCCGGCGCGCGCGCCGCCCTCGATCGACATGTTGCAGATCGTCATGCGGCCTTCCATCGACAGCGCGCGGATCGCCTCACCGGCATATTCGATGACATAGCCGGTGCCGCCGGCGGTGCCGATCTCGCCGATGATGGCGAGGATAATGTCCTTGGCGGTGACGCCTTCCGGTAACTGGCCATCGACACGCACCAGCATGTTCTTGGCCTTGCGCTGGATCAGCGTCTGCGTCGCCAGCACATGCTCGACCTCGGAGGTGCCGATGCCATGCGCCAGTGCGCCGAAGGCGCCATGCGTCGAGGTGTGGCTGTCGCCGCAGACGATCGTCATGCCAGGCAGCGTGAAGCCCTGCTCCGGCCCGATGATGTGGACGATGCCCTGGCGGATATCGTTCTCGGAATAATATTCGACACCGAAATCCCTAGCGTTCTTGGCCAACGCCTCAACCTGGATGCGGCTTTCCTCGTTCTTGATGCCGAATTTGCGCTCCGGCGAGGTCGAGACATTATGATCGACCACGGCCAGCGTCTTTTCCGGATGCCGGACTTTTCTGCCGGTCATGCGCAGACCTTCGAAGGCCTGCGGGCTGGTCACTTCATGGACGAGATGGCGGTCGATGTAGAGCAGACAGGTGCCATCATCCTGGCGATCGACGACATGGTCGTCGAAAATCTTGTCGTAGAGGGTGCGCGGTGCGCTCATGTGCGTAAATCCGTCGATTTGCAAAAAGGGGAAGGGCAGACGCGCCGAAGCCTTCGGCCCGGCGAAAGCGGCTTAGCTAAGTTGGCTGGTGAGCGCGCCGGAAATGCGCGAAGAGAAACGCGACGGCAGGCGTTTTCTGTCCTGCAGCACGAAACCCTTATAGGCCGGATCGCCAAAAAACTCTTCCATGGCGTGGCTCATACCAATGTTTTGGCTTTTCGGCAATTGCGGCGTGTTTTCGCTTCTCCCCTTGTGAGAGAAGGCGAAGAGGGCGGCGCTCAAAGCACCTCGAACACAAAAGTCTTTACCAACGCATCCGGCTCGGCGATCGCATAGCAGCGGAACCATGGGCTTTGCTCGGCCGGCCGCCATTTCCCGGCCCGCTCCAGCCCGTCGAACACGGCCTGGAAGCCGCCGCTGTCAAACACCTGGTCGCGCACGGTGAAGATCGCGTGGCCGCCTTTTCTGGTGATGCGGACAAGCTCGTGCAGGCCGGACGCCGGCGCATGGCTGATGGTGAACACGCCAGTCGAGAAGAAGGCGCGGAAATGCCCGTCTGGCCAGGGCAGCGGCCCGCCGAGCATTGCCTGCTTCAGATCGCCATAGGCATTGCGGCTGCCGGCGATCTTCAGCATGTCGTCGGAGAGGTCGAGCCCGGCAATGTCGTGATAACCCAGCGCCTTCAATGACGGGCCCGACAGGCCGGTGCCGCAGCCGGCGTCGAGCAGCGGGCCTTCACCCACCTTCACATGGCGCGCCACCCAGGCGGTGATCAGGAACGGCAGCAGATAGCCTAGTGAAGCGGTTTCGCCGTCATAGGTCGCGGCCCAGTCTGCATAGGCCTTGGCCAGCCCTTCCGGCGTGTCGGTCGAATAGACGGTACCCAGCGCCGCATTGGCCTTGTCGATCGTCATCGCCTGCATCCTCCGGAATCCTGTCCTCCGCGATCGTAGCCGTGCCCGCGTCGGACTTCTATTCCTGCTGCGCCCGCCGAAGTCGCTGCTCCAGCCCCCGCAGCGCCAGCGACAGGCTGACGGTGAGGATGAGATAGATATAGGCGACGATCGAATAGGTCTCGAAGAAGCGGAACGAGCCGGCGGCGTAGATCTTGCCCATCTGCGTGATGTCGGCGACGCCGAGCACCGAGACCAGCGAGGAATCCTTGACCATGGCGACGAAGTCATTGCCGAGCGGCGGCAGGATGGTGCGGATCGCCTGTGGGAACACGATCAGCCGGAAGCGCTGCGTGCGCGTCAGCCCGAGCGCCTTGGCAGCCTCGATCTGGCCTTTCTCGACCGACTGGATGCCGGCGCGGAAGACCTCGGAGATGAAGGCGGAATAACCGATGGTCAGCGCCATGATTGCACGCCACAACAGCGACACGTCGCGCACCAAAAGCTCGCCGAGATAGCCGGCGTTTTGCAGCGGCGCGGTCAGCGCATTCCACGCAGTCACGAAGGCCGGCGCGCCGGCGAAGGCGATCCAGAACAACAGCACCAGGATCGGCACGCCACGGATGATCTCGACATAGAAACGAGCGATCTGCCTGAGCCAACGCGACCCCGACAGCCCCATCAGCGCAATGCCGAGCCCGATGGCGGAAGCCAGCGCGAAGGCGACCACGGTGACAAGAATGGTGATGCCGATGCCTTTGGCGACGGTGGCAAAAACCTGGGCGTAGAGATCGCTGGCGGCAATGCAGAGCGCAGCCACGATGGCGAGCGCGATCGCAGCGGCAAGCCACCAGGGGAAATCGGATTTTGGGGTTGAGGCGAGCATCAATGCCCAACGCTGGTGAACAGCTGCGCTCGCAAGATCTGCCGATCTCCCCCCTTGCGGGGGAGATGTCCGGCAGGACAGAGGGGGGTGCTGTCCCTCCAACCTGTCAAACGGTTACAGTCACAACCTTTGGCCTCTTTGGAAAAGCTCAAAACAAAAGGGAGGCGATCCTTCACACCCCCCTCTGCCCTGCCGGGCATCTCCCCCGCAAGGGGGGTCAGCGGCCGTCGCGCCAAGACGGCCTACTGCCCCATCTTGTAGTCGAGAAACCACTTCTTGTTCAGCGCCTCGATCGTGCCGTCGGCCTTCAGCGCCGCGATCGCCGCGTTGACCGGCTTCACCAGGTCCGAGCCCTTCGGGAAGATGAAGCCAAAATCCTCGGTGCCGAGCGGGCCGCCGATCAGCTTGAGCTTGCCGCCGGAGGCATCGACATAGCCTTTGCCGGCGGTGCCGTCGGTCAGGACGACATCGACGTCGCCGGATTTCAGTGCCTGCACCGAAGCGCCGAAGGTCTCGAACTGCTTGATGCGCGGGTTCTGCTCATTGCCGTCGAGCACGCTGTAGACGGCGGTGTAGAACGGCGTCGTTCCGGCCTGCGCGCCGATCAACCCGTCCTTGAAGGCGGCGAAGGTCTTGGCGTCGGTGAAGCGGCTTTCATCGGCGCGCACCAGCATGAACTGCTCCGAACGCATATAGGGGTCGGAGAAATCGACCTTCTCCTTTCGGTCGTCCTTGATGGTGATGCCGGTCATGCCAATGTTGTACTGGTTGTCGGAAACCGCCTGGATCATCGCGTCCCAGGAGGTGTTCTGGTACTCCACCTTGAAGTTCAGCCGCTTGGCGATTTCGTCCATCGCGTCATACTCCCAGCCGATCTGCTTGCCGGTCTTGGCGTCGATGAACTGCAGCGGCGGATAGGCGTTTTCCGTCACCACCACGACCTTCTTGCCGCCGAGATCGGGCAGCGCATCGGCCGCCCATGCAGCGACGGGCGCGAGGAAACAGGCCGCGAGGGCGGCCAGCAGCAGCTTCGATTTGGTCATGACACGCTCCAGGATGAGAAGCCCGCTTGCAGCCGGGCTCGCATGAAAATCCAGGCGCGACTTTAGCCGTCCGCAGACGGCTTGCAAGCCGGTCCGGTGCTCAGCGTCCGGTGAAAGCGGATTCCAATGCCTTCAACCAACGCGGTTTTAGAACGCCCCGGGGTCGGAATTTATTCCGTGATTGCGCCGCCGGCAAACCAGGCCCCTCCTGGACACGGGAACCCGTCAGATGACGGATCAGGATGGTGACGTAGCCTCACGCAGCTTGGCGACAAATCCGGTCAAGGTCCGGTGCAGCGACTTCAGCTCCTCGACTTCCAGCGGCATGGCGCAGGCAAGGCCTGCGGATACGTCCTTGATGCGGGCGCGCAGCGCCTGGCCCTTGGCAGTCGGTTCGACCAGCACGCGGCGCTCGTCGGCCGGATCGCGACGGCGGGTGACGAGACCAGCCGCTTCCATCCGCTTGAGCAGAGGCGTCAATGTCGCCGAATCCAGCCCCAGCGCCTCGCCGAGTTCGCCGACCGTGCTCGGCGCATGCTGCCACAGCGCCAGCATCGCCAAATATTGCGGATAGGTCAGGCCGAGCGGGTCAAGAAGCGGCCGATAGAGCTTGGTCATCAGCCCGCTCGCCGAATAGAGCGCGAAGCAGAGCTGCTGGTCGAGGCGCGGAACGGCGATCCTCCCGGCGGTGTCCGCCGGGACTTCGCTGGCCCTGGTTTCGGTCTTCGTCGTCATGCTGCCTTTGCCGGAAGCGCCACGGTCGAAAGCGCCACCTCGACATTGCCTTTGATCGCATTGGAATAGGGGCAAATCTGATGCGCGGCCGATACAAGCGCTTCCGCCGCCGCCTGATCAAGGCCTTTGGTCTCGGCGGCCAGTGCGACACCAAGTTTGAAGCCTTCACCATTGGGAAGCAGGCTGACGGTGGCGCTCACCGCCGCATCGTCCAGCGGCAGCTTCTGCTTGCGCGCGACGAAGCGGATGGCGCTTTCGAAGCAGGCGGCATAGCCGACCGCGAACAGCTGCTCGGGATTGGTGGCGCCACCCTGTCCGCCGAGCTCCTTCGGCAAAGCGAGGTCGACCTTCAGCAGGCCGTCGCTGGTCTCGTCGTGGCCGGCGCGGCCGCCGGTGACGCGAGCCTGTGTGGTGTAGAGTGCCATGTCAGTTCTCCATTTTATTTGTACACTATCATTTAGTGTACAAGATAATTCGAGTCAACAGCCATGGCCAAACTCTCGCCGGCAATCGTTCACAGTCTGGTGAAACGAAAAAAGGCGGCCGAAGCCGCCTTTTCAAAATCCTTGGACCAGGTTTATTAGGCCGGGGTCGCTTCCGCCGCCTTTGCAGCCTCGTCGGCGGCCTTGGCGGCTTCGTCGACGGCCTTCTTCTCGGCAGCTTCCTTGGCGGCCGTCTCGGCGGCCAGCGCCTGGGCAGCGGCAACCTTCTCGGCTTCGATGCGGGCCTTCTCGGCGTTCAGCGCGTCGCGTTCCTCATCGTTGAGCTTGCGGGCGCGCACGCCGGTGTTTTCCGAAATACGGGCCGACTTGCCGCGACGGTCGCGCAAATAATAGAGCTTGGCGCGGCGCACCTTGCCGCGGCGCACGATCTCGACGCCTTCGACCATCGGCGAGTAGACCGGGAAAACGCGCTCGACGCCTTCGCCGTAGGAGATCTTGCGGACGGTGAAATTTTCCTGGAAGCCGGCGCCGGCGCGGGCGATGACGACGCCCTCATAGGCCTGGACGCGGGTGCGGGTGCCTTCGGTCACGCGAACCTGGACGCGCACGGTGTCGCCGGGCTGAAACTCGGGAAGCTTGCGCTTGGCTTCGATCTTGGCGGCCTGTTCGGCCTCGAGCTGACGGATGATATCCATCTCAATAGTCCACTTCTTGTTCTTCCGACAGTCAGAGCGTCCGACACTCGCCTTGCAGTTCCATTGACCGCTCGGCTATGCCCTTTGTCCCCGAGACATCTTGTCTTCGAAACATTGGGCAGGGGCGACTACACCGTCATTGTTGACGGGTCCGGGAGATTTTTCTCGCCAGTACGGGCGGGCACATACAGCTATTTCACTGACTTGTCACGCCTTGGCCCTGTCTTTTTTGGTCGCATGCCACCACGCAATCGTCCAGTGCAGGGTTGCGCCGGCCCTTCAAGCTTCCTAATCCGGGAGCAGCACACTTGTCCGGCGGCCTCACAATGTCTGTTTTCGACGCAGTCCTGCTCTTCCTCGCGGGTTTTCTGTCAGGCGCCGTCAACGCGGTTGCCGGCGGCGGCACCTTCATAACCTTCGGCGCCATGACGCTGGCCGGCCTGCCGCCGATCGTCGCCAACGCCACGTCCTCGGTAACGCAGTTTCCCGGTTACATCACCTCGACGCTGGCTTACTGGACCGACATCAAGCATTTCTGGCGCGGCGCGCTGCTGCTTTGCCTGATCTCGGCTTTGGGCGCGCTGGCTGGTGCGCTCATCCTGCTGGCGCTCTCAAATCCGTCGTTCCGCGCCCTCGTGCCGTGGCTGCTGCTGGCCGCAACCGCCTTGTTCGCCGCCGGGCCGTGGCTGAAACCAACGCCGAAGCCTGGGCATGAAGCCACGGTCGGCTCTCTGGCCGGTTCGCTGGCGCAGTTCGCTACCGCCATCTATGGCGGCTTCTTCGGCGCCGGCATGGGCGTCATGATGCTGGCGACGCTCGGCCTGACGCAATCCGGCGACTATCACCGGCTGAACGCGCTGAAGAACATGCTGGCCGTGGTCATCGCCGCCGTTGCCATACTGGTCTTCGTTTCCGGCGGCGTTGTTGCCTGGCCTCAGGCAATCGTCATGATCCCCGGCGGCGCGCTCGGCGGCTATGCCGGCGTCTGGATCGCCAAGCGCGTGCCGCAAAACGCAGTACGCGGCTTCGTCATCGCCGTCGGCCTGTTTCTCGCCGTCTACTATTTTGCCAAGGGCTGAGCGGCGAGCAAATCCGGCCGGCGCTCCCTGGTCAGCTTCTCGGACTCGGCGCGCCGCCACGCGGCGATCTTCTTGTGATTACCGGAGACCAGCACGTCGGGGATGGGGCGGCCTTCGAACTCCTGTGGCCGCGTGTAATGCGGGTGTTCGAGCAGGCCGTTCTCGAAACTTTCTTCCTCGCCCGACACCGCATTGCCCATGACGCCGGGCAACAGCCGCACAACGGCGTCGAGCAGTACGAGCGCCGCCGGCTCGCCGCCCGACAGGATGAAATCGCCGATGGAGACCTCTTCCAGTCCACGCGCCTCGATCAGCCGCTGGTCGACGCCCTCGAACCGGCCGCAAACGATGACGGCGCCTGGCCCGCCAGCCAGTTCGCGCACGTGCGCCTGCGTCAGCGGCTTTCCACGCGGGCTCATCAGCAAACGCGGCCGCGGATCGCCCGCCGGCGACGTGTGGTCGATCGCCTTGGCCAGCACATCGGCGCGCATCACCATGCCGGCGCCACCGCCGGCCGGCGTGTCGTCGACGGTGTGATGGCGATCGCTGGCGAAGTCGCGGATCTGGATAGCTTCCAGCGACCATGTCCCGACTTCGAGCGCCCGTCCGGCCAGCGACAGGCCTAGCCCGCCCGGAAACATCTCGGGATAGAGCGTCAGCACCGACGCCTTGAACGTCACCGGTTGCCTCCGGCTTCGCGCGGCCCGCGCGGTCGGCCCTTCGCGTCGAAATCTTCTTCGCGCGGCGCGTCGCCATCCTCATCCTCGACAAGGCCGGCGGCTGCCGGGTCGACGCGGAGAAAACCTTCGGCGATCGAAACCTGAGGCACGGCGGCCTGGGTGAACGGGATCAGCACGCCTTTGCGCCCGCCGAGGGTAACGTCGAGAATGTCGCCGCCGCCGAAATTATGCACCGCCACCACCTTGCCGATGACCGCGCCCTTATCGTCGCGGACTTCAAGTCCGACGAGATCGGCGTGGTAGAATTCGTCCTCCTCGCCATCGTCGGGCAGCATCGAGCGGTCGACGAACAGCTCGGTTCCGGCCAGCGCCTCGGCGGCATTGCGATCGGCAATGCCCTTGAAGCGCACCACCACGACGGTGTTGGCGGGCCTTATGTCGGTGATCTGGAAAACGCGGCCGTCCTTGGCATAGAGCGGCCCATAATCGGCCAGCGCCATCGGCTCGCCAGTGAAAGTCTTCACCCGCAATTCGCCCTTGATGCCGTGGGCGGCGCCGATCACGGCCATTTGCACGGGGTTCTGGGGCTTCGACATGGCTTATATCCTTTGCCCTGCTCTAACGCCCTACCGGCGTCATTTCAATGACAGGTTCTTCACCGCTTCCTAACCCGGCTGCCTGACAATGGCGGCATGCAGGAATTTCTCATCCCGGCAAAACCCGACCTCCAGGCAGCGCGCGAAAGCTGGCTGAAGATGCTGGCGCGCGAGCGCCGGCTGTCGCCGGCGACCGTCGAAGCCTATGAGCGCGACACGCGCCAGTTCCTGCATTTCCTCACAGGTCATTGCGGCGGCTCGCCTGGTCTTTCCGACATCGCCACTCTCCGCCCGGCCGATCTGCGCGGCTTTCTTGCCGCGCGGCGCAACGCCGGCGCCGGCGCCCGCACGCTCGGACGCGGCCTCGCCGGCATCCGCTCGCTGCTGCGCTTCCTCGAACGGCGGGGTCTCGCCAATGCCGCCGGTGCCGCGGCGTTGCGCGCGCCGCGCCAGCCGAAATCGCTGCCCAAGCCGCTGACCGCCAGCGATGCCAAACATGTCGTGTCGGTGGAAGGCCAGCTGGCTGAAGAGCCTTGGATCGCCGCCCGCAACGCCGCCGTGCTGACGCTGCTTTATGGATCGGGCCTGCGCATTTCCGAAGCGCTGGGCCTCAGCGCCGCCGACCTGGCATCGGAAGCCGACACCGTGCTGCGCGTCACCGGCAAGGGTGGCAAGACACGGCTGGTGCCAGTGCTGCCGGTGGCGCTGCGGGCCATCGCCGAATACCGAAAACTTTGCCCCTATCATCTCGACCCCAAGGGCCTGCTGTTTCGCGGCGCCCGCGGCGGGCCGCTCAACCCGGCCATCGTCCAGCGCGACATGGCCAGGCTGCGCTCGGCGCTGAACCTGCCCGACACCGCGACGCCGCACGCGTTGCGCCATTCCTTCGCCACCCATCTGCTCGGGCGCGGCGGCGACCTGCGCACCATCCAGGAACTGCTCGGCCACGCCAGCCTGTCGACGACGCAGGTCTATACCGGCGTCGACACCGCAAGGCTGCTCGAGATTTACGAATCCGCGCATCCCCGCGCGTGACCACTGTATAAGTCCAGGACAATTTCCCCACGCCGGTTAACCGTTTCGCCGCTTTTCAGTCCTAGAACCGCACCATGAAACGCGCCCTTGCCATTGCCGATCGCGCGGCCCTTGTGTCGCTGAAGCTGCTCGTCGCGCTCAACGCCGTGTTTTGCCTGTCTTTTCTCGTCGCACTGCTGCTTGCCATGGGCAGGGCGCACGCCGAAGCCCCGGCCTGCGCCGGCGCCGATCTGCTGTCGGCCCTGCAGAAGGAAGACCCCGCCGCCTATGCCAGGATCGAGACGGAAGCAGCAACGACGCTGAACGGCAAGGGCCTGTTGTGGAAGCTGGAGAAATCCGGCGAAAAGCCATCCTTCCTGTTCGGCACCATGCACATGACCGACCCGCGCGTGACCACTCTGCCGCCGGCAGCCAGGAAAGCCTATGACGCCGCCGGCACCATCATCATCGAGACCACCGACGTGCTCGACAAGCAGAAGATGATGGAGGCCATGCTCAAGGAACCCGAGCTGATGATGTTCACCGACAACACGACGTTGTCGTCGCTGTTGTCGCCGGAGGATGCGGCAGTGGTGAACAAAGGGCTCGATGCGCGCGGCATTCCGCCGGCGAGCGTCTCCAAGATGAAGCCGTGGCTGCTGTCGGCCATGGTCGCGCTGCCGGTCTGTGAGGTCGCCCGTCAGGCAGGCGGCGCACCGGTTCTGGACGTCAAGCTGGCGCAGGACGCCAAGGCCTTGGGGAAGCCGGTGGAAGGGTTGGAGACCGCTGCCAGCCAGCTGCGCGCCATAGCCTCGCTGCCGATTGCGTTCCACATCAAAGGGCTGGTCGAGACCCTGAAGCTCGGCGACAAGATAAACGACATCAACGAAACCATGATCGTGCTTTACCAGCGCGGCGACACCGGCACCTTCTGGCCGCTGTTGCGTTCGATCTCGCCCGACGAAGACGACGACGCAGGTTACGCCGAATTCGACCGGACGATGATCACCGGCCGCAACAAGGTCATGGCCGACCATGCCGCACCGATCCTGGCCAAGGGCAATGCCTTCATGGCCGTCGGCTCCATGCATCTTCCCGGCCCCGAAGGCCTGGTCGAGGATTTTCGCAAGGCCGGCTATACCGTCACCGCCGTCGACTGAGCAGCGCCCGTCTTGAATACCGAATCACGTAAGCCCGGCTCTGTGCGGTGCGCAACTGATTCGCAAAGCGGAGGCGGTTGGCCCTATTTTTGGCGGAAAAGGCCAGCTAAGCTCGTTCTACCTCGTTCGTGATTGATTTTGCGGGGGGAAACACAGGCCAACAAGCGGTTGCGAATCAGAATTTTCCTGCGTTCGTCAATTTGAAGGCCTAGTATGAACCCGTTCAACGGTTGCGCGTTGAGGGGTGTTGATTGATGCTTTTCATCCACGGAGGACACTTTTATGGCGAACCCTAACGATCCAGCGCCCAGGTCGGGTGGTGGCAGCGGCTGGCTGATTGCGCTGGTCGTCGTCATCCTTGCGATTGTCGCGTACTATGTTTTCGGCAGAAGCGGCGAACATCCTGCGCCCGCAGAGCCGCCGGCAGCCAGCACACCGGCGCCCGCACCTGCACCGGCTGAGCCGATGAAGCCCGCCGAACCGGCTCCCGCACCAGCCCCTGCGCCCGCACCGGCTCCTGCGCCAGCCCCGACGCCTGCTCCGGCGCCGAGCCCGTAATCTGGCCAACTGATTTGGCATCTTGCTTCCAACCCAAGAACGGCCCGCTGAAAAGCGGGCCGTTTTGTTTGGGGCACCTATCGGCGAGCGTCGCGATTCTTCACCGCCCCTCTGTGCTGCCGGACATCTCTCCTCAAGGGGGAGATCGGCTGTCTCACGAACAGCGCCGGGTTAGAAACGTGAGAAACTTGAAAGCTCGCGACGCGGCGGTGAAGTCCAATCTCCCCCCTTGAGGGGGAGATGGCCGGCAGGCCACAGGGGGGTGCTGTCCCCTCCAGCGTTTCCTTAAATATGGATCGGCTTGAAGAACGTCGCCAGCGCCGCTTCCTTGACCGCTTCCGACATTGTCGGATGCGCGTGGCAGGTGCGGGCGAGGTCTTCCGAGGAGCCGCCGAACTCCATCAGCACCGCCGCCTCATGGATCATCTCGCCGGCGCCGAAGCCGACAATGTGGACGCCGAGCACGCGGTCGCTGGCTTTGTCGGCGAGGATCTTCACGAAGCCGTCCGTGTGCAGCATGGCGCGCGCGCGGCCGTTGGCGGTGAACGGGAATTTGCCCATCTTGTAGTCGATGCCGGCCTTCCTCAGCTCTTCCTCTGTCTTGCCGACCGAAGCGATTTCCGGGCTGGTGTAGACGACGCTCGGAATGACGTCGTAATTCACATGGCCGGCCTGGCCGGCAATGGTCTCGGCCACCGCCACGCCTTCATCCTCGGCCTTGTGCGCCAGCATCGGCCCGGCGATGACGTCGCCAATGGCGTAGATGCCGGCCACGTTGGTCCTGAGATGCCCGTCGGTCTTGACCCGGCCGCGCTCGTCGACCTCGACGCCGGCTTCTTTCAACCCGAGGCTGTCGGAATAGGCCCGGCGTCCGGTCGAGATCAGCACCGCGTCGGCCTCGATGGTCTCGGCCGCACCACCCTTGACCGGCTCGAAGGTAACGGCGGCGCCCTTTTTGGCCTTGGTCACCCCTGTCACCTTGGTGCCGAGCTTGAACTCGAAACCCTGCTTGGAAAGCAGGCGCTGGAACTGCTTGGAGACCTCGCCGTCCATGCCGCCCAGGATGGTGTCGAGGAATTCGACCACGGTGACCTTGGCGCCGAGCCGTGCCCAGACCGAGCCGAGCTCCAGACCGATGACCCCACCGCCGACCACCACCAGATGTCCCGGCACTTTCTCCAGCGACAGCGCGCCGGTCGACGATACGATCACCTTCTCGTCGATGTCGACCTTGACGCCGGGAATGCCGGCGACATCGGAGCCCGTGGCAATAACGATATTTTTCGTCTCGATCTCCTCGACCTTGCCGTCCTCAGCCGTCACCGACACCTTGCCGGCCGCGACCACCTTCCCGGTGCCGCGAAACGAGTCGATCTTGTTCTTCTTGAACAGGAAGGCGACGCCATTGACGTTGGCCGAAACGGTCGCGTCCTTGTGCGCCATCATCTTCTTCAGATTGAGTTTCGGCGCCGGTATCTCGACACCCAGCGCATCGAAGGAATGGCCGGCCTCGGCGAACATCTCCGAGGCATAAAGCAGCGCCTTGGATGGGATGCAGCCGATGTTCAGGCAGGTGCCGCCGAAAGTGGCGTTCTTCTCGACCACCGCGACCTTGAGCCCGAGTTGTGCCGCCTTGATGGCACAGACATAGCCGCCCGGTCCCGACCCGATGATAACGACATCATAAGCCATGTTCGTTTCCCTTAGCTTGGGGCTCAGCGGCCGCCGCTTACATTCAGGATTGCGCCCGTCGTGTAGGACGCTTCATCCGACAAAAGATAGAGAACGGCATGCGCGACTTCATCCGCCGTGCCGGCTCGTTTCATCGGCAGCATGTCGCGGAACCGCTCGACCCGGTCCGGCTGGCCGCCCGAAGCGTGGATCTCGGTGTCGATGATGCCTGGCCGTATCGCATTGACCCGCACGCCTTCGGTCGCGACTTCGCGCGCCAGTCCGAGCGTGAAGGTGTCGATCGCCGCCTTGGACGCGGCATAGTCGACATATTCGCCTGGCGAGCCGTGTAGCGACGCAGCCGACGAGATGTTGACGATGGCGCCGCCCTGGCCGCCATGCTTGCTCGACATGCGCCGCACCGCTTCGCGGGCGCACAGAAACGAGCCGATGACATTGATGCGCATCATGCGCTCCAGCCGCGCCAGGCTCATCTCGTCGACACGCGCCTTGACGTCGACGATTCCGGCATTGTTGACCAGGGCGTCGAGCCGGCCATAGGCGCTATCGACGGCTTCGAACACGGCGACGATGTCAGCCTCGACGCCGACATCGCCCTTGACCGCTATCGCTTCACCGCCACCGGCCTCGATCTCGGCGACCAGCGCCTGGGCCGCGGCCTCGTTTGCGGCATAGTTGACCGCGACGCGGTAGCCGGCCTTCGCCGCAAGCCGGCAAGTGGCCGCACCAATGCCGCGGCTGCCGCCGGTGACCAGAAGAACTTTCTTCGCCGCGCTCATTCCTGGCAACCTTTCAGCAAAAACACATCCCACGGCAGTTTCGAAAAACCATTGGAGCCAAAGGCAGACGACATCTGCAACGATGGACCAAGATCGGGGAAGATCAGGCTCTGCGGCGCGTCCGTGCCTTCGGCCGCCAGCAGCGCAATGTTGCCCTTGTCGTCGGCGCTGTAGACCACGCCCTGCCAGACCGTGCAGGCGGCAAGCTCGTCACCGGTGACGTCGCCGGTCGGGCATTTGTACATCAGCGAGCCATGCGGTCGCGAAACACCGGAGGTCCACATCACAATGCCGTCGAGAACGATGCCCTTGTCGAGCACCATCTTGAACGAGTTGGTGACGGTGACCGCATCCGTCGTCGGCCGGAAATCAATGCCGGCCTCGCTTTCGGCATCGCCATAGACAGCAAGCGCCAGCGGGCAGGCGGCATGCGCCTCGTAACCCGCTGCGAGAACAGCCAGCCCGGCCATAAATCCGATCATTGGCGAAGCGATGTTTGTCATGAATTGCTCTGGCTGCTCTCGCGGCCGTCGGCGTTTTCGAGCACCTCGAAATCGGTCATCAAGACCAGCGGCTCGCCGGCCGCATCCAGTCCCCAGAAGGAATAATAGTTCCCATCACCGAAGCCAGTGTCGAACATGGCTATATTAAGCGGATTTCCATCAACCGGATTATCCATGCGGAACTTGTCGAACGAGCATGCAACGTCAGCAAGATAGCTGTCGAGTTCCTCCTGGTCGGACATCAGCGTCAGAACCGACTTGTCCATGAACGAAGCAACATTATCATCGACAATAAATCCAGACTTCCAGGACGATGTGCCGACGTCGCGGACGAAGGCAGCCAACTCCCACCGCACCGGCAAGCCAGTGCCAAACCGCAATACCGCTGCAGCAACACGGCCTTGCGCCTCAAGCAACGTGACTGGATAGCATCCCGGCCTGACCTTACGGCTAAACACAGGCCGTTCCAGCCCGGTAATCAGTGGATCGCAAGCGATGATTTCGCCGGTCGGTAGCTCAAGCTCACCGATCGCGGTGACGATGATCTTCCGCTCCGCCATTTCGGCTTCGCTGAGAGCGAAGACACCGAGATTGCTGCTCGCTGGCGCCGAATCCCATTCAGTCGATGTCGCCGGCGGAGAGATGGCGGCGGAAGCCGCCGGCCGGGAACGCCTCAATACGCTACCCGCTACTCGACCCAGCTTGAACCCAAACCGCGCCAGCCAGCCGCTCATGACGGATCAGCTCCGATCACAGATCGAGCACCAGCCGTTCCGGATCTTCCAGGCTGTCCTTGACGCGGACCAGGAAGGTCACCGCTTCCTTGCCGTCGACGATGCGGTGGTCGTAGCTCAGCGCCAGGTACATCATAGGCCGGATCACGATCTGGCCGCCGACCACGACGGGCCGGTCCTGGATCTTGTGCATGCCCAGAATGCCCGACTGCGGCGCGTTGAGGATCGGCGTCGACATCAGCGAGCCGTAAACGCCGCCGTTGGAGATCGTGAACGTGCCGCCTTGCATATCGGCGACCGAGAGCTTGCCGTCACGCGCGGCGATGCCCAGCCGGCCGATATCCTTCTCTATTTCGGCAATCGACATCTGATCGGCGTCGCGCACCACCGGCACGACGAGGCCCTTTTCGGTGCCGACGGCGACGCCGATATGGGCATAGTTCTTGAAGATGATGTCGGTGCCGTCGATCTCGGCATTGACCGAGGGGATCTCCTTCAAGGCGTGGGTGACGGCCTTGGTGAAGAAGCCCATGAAGCCGAGCTTCACGCCGTGCTTCTTCTCGAAGATGTCCTTGTACTTGGTCCTGAGCGCCATCACCGCCGACATGTCGACCTCGTTGAAGGTGGTCAGCATGGCGGCGGTCGACTGCGCTTCCTTCAGCCGGCGCGCAATGGTCTGGCGCAGCTTGGTCATGCGCACGCGCTCCTCGCGCGACGCATCGTCGCCCGAGGACGGCGCACGCACGGCGACCGGAGCCGGTGCGGCCTTCGGAATTTCGGCCGGCTGCGACGGCGCGCCCTTGGAAATCGCGTCGAGCACATCGCCCTTCAGCACCTGGCCGCGCTTTCCCGAGCCAGAAACCTGGTCGACCGACAGATTGTTCTCGGCGATCAGCTTTGCGGCAGCTGGCGCCGGCGGCATGGCGCGCGGCTCGACCGGCCCGGCATCGCCGGCAATCTTGGCGGTCTCGGCCGCAGCCTGCTTGGTCGTATGTGCCGCGTCGGGGCTCGACGCCTGCGACACAGCTTGCGGCTTGGTCTCCTGCTTGGACGCCGGGGCGGCGGCAGCGCCTCCAGCCGAGATCGAACCGAGCAGCGCACCGACGCCGACGGTCTCGCCTTCCTTGGCGGTGATCTCGCCCAGCGTGCCGGCGGCGGCGGCAGGCACTTCCACCGTCACCTTGTCGGTTTCGAGCTCGACCAGCGGCTCGTCGACGGCAATGGCATCGCCGACCTTCTTGAACCACTTGCCGATGGTCGCCTCGGTGACGGATTCGCCGAGAGTGGGAACGCGGATTTCGGTAGCCATTGTGCCTGTTCCGTTTCTTCTCTGTCTGTTCTATTCGCCGGGTTTGTTCTATTCGCCGAGCGCGTCTTCGAGCAGGGCGGCGAGCTGCGCCAAATGCTTCGACATCAAGCCGGTCGCCGGCGATGCCGCCGCAGGACGTCCGGTATAGCGCACCCGCTGGTGCTTGGCGTCGATATGCGCCAGCACCCATTCCAGATACGGATCGATGAACGACCAGGCGCCCATATTCTTGGGTTCCTCCTGGCACCACACCATCTCGGCATTGCGGAAGCGCGACAGTTCGGTGATCAGCGCCTTGGCCGGGAACGGATAGAGCTGTTCGACGCGCAAGAGATAGATGTCGTTGATGCCGCGCTTCTCGCGTTCCTCGTAGAGGTCATAATAGACCTTGCCCGAGCACAGCACGACGCGGCGGATCTTGGAATCCTTGGTGAGCTTGATCGTCTGGTTCTGCAACAGCTGGGCGTCGTCCCACAACAGCCGGTGGAACGAGCTTTCGCCCGAAATCTCCGGCAGCGTCGACACTGCCCGCTTATGGCGCAGCAGCGACTTCGGCGTCATCAGGATCAGCGGCTTGCGGAAGTCGCGCTTCAGTTGCCGGCGCAATATGTGGAAGTAGTTTGCCGGCGTGGTGCAGTTGGCGACTTGCATATTGTCTTCGGCGCAGAGCTGCAGGAAACGCTCGAGCCGGGCCGAGGAATGTTCCGGCCCCTGGCCCTCATAGCCATGCGGCAACAGGCAGACCAGGCCTGACATTCTGAGCCACTTGCGCTCGCCCGACGAGATGAACTGGTCGAACACCACCTGGGCGCCGTTGGCGAAATCGCCGAACTGCGCTTCCCAGAGCGTCAGCGCCTTCGGCTCGGCCAGGCTGTAGCCATACTCGAAGCCGAGCACCGCCTCTTCCGACAGCATCGAGTTGATGACTTCGTAGCCGGCCTGTGCGGCCGAGAGATTGTTGAGCGGGATGTAGCGGGTCTCGTCGCGCTGGTCGTAGAGCACGGAATGGCGCTGCGAGAAGGTGCCGCGTTCGGAATCCTGGCCGGACAGCCGGATCGGATTGCCGTCGAGCAAGATGGCGCCGAAGGCCAGCGCCTCGGCCGTCGACCAGTCGATGCCTTCGCCGGAGTCGATCGCCTGGCGGCGGTTTTCGAGGAAGCGGATGATGGTCTTGTGCGCCTCGAAACCCTTCGGCACCTCGGTCAGTTTCTTGCCGATGTCCTTCAGCACCTTGACCGGCACCGCGGTTTTCCCGCGGCGCTGTTCGTCCTGGTTGTCGGCGGTGCGCAGACCAGACCAGGCGCCGTCCAGCCAGTCGGCCTTGTTGGGCTTGTAGTGCTGGCCGACTTCCCATTCGGATTCCAGATGGGCGCGCCAGTCGGCCTTCATCTTGTCGAGTTCGGCCTGGCTGATATGGCCCTCGGCGATCAGCCGCTCGCCATAGATCTGCACCGTCGTCTTGTGGTTGCGGATGTTGGCGTACATGATCGGCTGGGTGAAGGCCGGTTCGTCGCCCTCATTGTGGCCGAAGCGGCGATAGCAGAACATGTCCACCACCACCGGCTTGTGGAACTTCATGCGAAATTCGATCGCCACCTTGGTGGCATGCACCACCGCTTCCGGGTCGTCGCCATTGACGTGGAAGATCGGCGCCTCGATCATCTTGGCGACGTCGGACGGATAGGGCGACGAGCGCGAGAAGCGCGGATTGGTGGTGAAGCCGATCTGGTTGTTGATGATGAAATGCAGCGTGCCGGCGACGCGGTGGCCGCGCAGGCCCGACAGGCCGAGGATTTCCGCGATCACGCCCTGGCCGGCAAAGGCGGCGTCGCCATGCAGAAGCAGCGGCAGCACCTTGGCGCGCTCTTCCAGCGGCACGATCTCCTCGCGGCTGCGGCCGAACAGATAGTCCTGCTTGGCGCGCGCCTTGCCCATCACAACCGGATCGACGATTTCCAGATGCGAGGGATTGGCGGTCAGCGACAGATGCACCTTGTTGCCGTCGAATTCGCGGTCCGACGAGGCGCCGAGATGGTACTTGACGTCGCCCGAGCCCTCGACCTCGTCAGGAGCGGCCGAGCCGCCCTTGAATTCGTGGAAGATGGCGCGGTGCGGCTTGGCCATCACCTGGGACAGCACGTTCAGCCGGCCGCGATGCGCCATGCCGAGCACGATCTCCTTCATGCCGAGCTGGCCGCCGCGCTTGATGATCTGCTCCAGCGCCGGGATCAGGCCTTCGCTGCCATCGAGGCCGAAGCGCTTGGTACCCTTGTACTTGACATCGATGAACTGCTCGAAGCCTTCGGCCTCGACCAGCTTCTGCAGGATCGCCTTTTTTCCCGTAGCGGTGAAGGAAATCTCCTTGTCGGCGCCCTCGATGCGCGCCTGGATCCAGGCCTTCTCCTCGGGGTCGGAAATGTGCATGAACTCGACACCGAGCGTCGAGCAATAGGTGCGGGTCAGGATCTCCAGCATCTGCCGGATGGTGCCGAATTCGAGGCCGAGCACATTGTCGAGGAAGATCGGCCGGTCGTAGTCGGCTGCGGTGAAACCGTAATTCTCCGGGGACAGCTCGTTATAGTCCTCAAGCGGCTTGGCGATGCCGAGCGGGTCGAGATTGGCGTGCAGATGGCCGCGCATGCGGAAGGCGCGGATCATCATGATGGCGCGCACCGAATCGCGCGTCGCCTGATGCACGTCGGCATCCGACAGCACGACGCCATTGGTGACCGCCTTGTCCTTGACCTTCTTTTCCAGATGCTTCTCGACGATGCCCCAATTGCCGTCGAGCGCCGACACCAGTTCGCCATTGGCCTGCAGCGGCCAGGAGGGCTTTGCCCAGGAAGCGCCCTTGGCGTTCTTGCGTACATCGCCGGCGTCGTCCTTCAGCCCGGCGAAGAAGTCCTGCCATTCGGGGTTTACCGACTCCGGATCGTCCTCATAGGACGCGTACAGCGCGTCGATATAGTCGGCATTGCCGCCATAGAGGAAAGAGGTGAGCGAAAATTGGTCGTTGGCCTGATCTTGTCTTGCCATTTTTGTCCGCGGAGCCTGGCTCCGTCTCCTTTTCAAAAGCGAATAGTGAGTAGCGAGTAGCGAGTAGCGATTTTTCCCGGGTCGCGCCGTTACTCTCTTTTCCCTATTCGCTATTCACTACTCGCTACTCACTTAGCCTTTGATCGCCTCGACCAGGGTCGTGCCCAGCCGTGCCGGCGATGGCGAAACCTTGATGCCGGCCGATTCCATCGCCGCGATCTTGTCTTCCGCGCCGCCCTTGCCGCCGGAGATAACCGCGCCCGCATGGCCCATGGTGCGGCCGGCCGGAGCGGTGCGCCCGGCGATGAAGCCCGCCATCGGCTTCTTGCGACCGCGTTTGGCCTCGTCCTTGAGGAACTGCGCGGCGTCTTCCTCGGCCGAGCCGCCGATCTCGCCGATCATGATGATCGACTTGGTCTCGTCATCGGCGAGGAACATCTCGAGCACGTCGATGAACTCGGTGCCTTTGACGGGGTCGCCGCCGATACCGACGGCAGTGGTCTGGCCGAGGCCGACATTGGTGGTCTGGAACACTGCCTCATAGGTAAGCGTTCCCGAGCGCGAAACAACGCCGACCGAGCCCTTGCGGAAGATGTTGCCGGGCATGATACCGATCTTGCATTCGTCGGGGGTGAGCACGCCGGGGCAGTTCGGGCCGATCAGCCGCGAGGTCGAGCGGTCGAGCCGCGCCTTGACCCTGACCATGTCCATCACCGGAATGCCTTCGGTGATGCAGACGATCAGCGGGATCTCGGCTTCGATGGCTTCGAGGATGGCTTCGGCGGCGCCCGCCGGCGGCACATAGACAACCGAGGCATTGGCGCCGGTCTTTTCCTTGCCCTCGGCAACGGAAGCGAAGATCGGCAGGTTTTCGCCCTTGGCGCCGGTCCAGGTCTCGCCACCCTTCTTGGGATGGATGCCGCCGACCATCTTGGTGCCGTGATAGGCCAAGGCCTGCTCGGTGTGGAACGTGCCGGTCTTGCCGGTCAGGCCCTGAACCAGCACCTTGGTGTTCTTGTCGATGAGAATGGACATCGGAGCCCTTTTCTAAAAGCCGTTGATCGGGGAAGGCGAGACGCGCCGGTAGACGCCGCTCACCATGTCTTGCCAGCTGTCGCTGCCGGCAGGTTTGAAATGCAGTCGCATCCGGTAGGCATCGGCATTGTCGAAAATATACGTCACGCGCGCTGAGCCACGCGGCGACGACCGCTCCAGAACCAGCTCATCGCCGTTCCACGTTCCTGTGGCCGGCGAGGCCGGCACAAAACCCATGGAGTCGAACTGGTGCATGGTGAAGAGCCTGTTTGGCTGATCGAAGCCGAACACGCTGTGCGAGCCGAACGAGACCGTGCCGTCGCGACGCTGGCGATAGCGCTGGACCACGAACAGTCCGCCGAACTGTGCCTCTGCCAGCACGTCCGACGTCGCCGGTCCGCCATCGGCCCACTGCGTTTCCGCCACCTCTTCCTCGCCGCGCCACGCGCCGACCAGCGCCTGCAGGCGCTGGTGATCGGCCGAGAGCGAGAAGGCGTTCATGATCAGAGCCGCTTCAGGTCGGAGACGGTGAGGTCGCTCTTGGCGTTGCCGGTGTTGAGCGTCGTTGCCGGTTCGAACATCAGCACCACCGGCTCGGCGGTCAGCGACCGCGGCCGGTGCTCGACGCCGCGCGGCACGACGATGAAATCGCCCTCGCCGAGCTCGACCGGACCGTCGCGGAAATCGATGGCGATGCGCCCGCGCAGGACGAGGAAGGCTTCGTCCTCATGCTCATGCGCATGCCAGTCGAAGGTCTCGCCGAGCTTGGCAACCTTCGCCTGGCTGTCATTGACGTCGCCGGCAATATGCGGATCGAAGACCTTGCTGATCTTCGCATCCGCCGCCTCGACGAGGTTTATCTTGCGCGGAGGCATTCGCCTTCAGCCCTTCACCGCCGCCACGATCTTCTTGGCTGCGTCGTCGAGATCGTCCGCCGACACGACGTTCAGACCGCTGTCGTTGATGATCTTCTTGCCGAGCTCGGCATTGGTACCTTCAAGGCGCACCACCAGCGGCACTTGCAGGCCGACTTCCTTGACCGCGGCAATGACGCCCTCGGCAATGATGTCGCACTTCATGATGCCGCCGAAGATGTTGATCAAGATGCCTTTGACCGCCGGATCCCGAGTGATGATCTTGAACGCCGCCGTCACCTTCTCCTTCGACGCGCCGCCGCCGACATCGAGGAAGTTGGCGGGCTCGGCGCCGTAGAGCTTGATGATGTCCATCGTCGCCATCGCGAGGCCGGCGCCATTGACCATGCAGCCGATATTGCCGTCGAGCGCGACATAGGCGAGGTCGTATTTCGACGCCTCGATCTCCTTCTCGTCCTCTTCGGTGGTGTCGCGCAATTCCATCAGTTCGGGGTGGCGAAACAGCGCGTTGTTGTCGAACGACACCTTGGCGTCCAGCACGCGCAGGCGGCCGTTTTTCATCACGATCAGCGGGTTGACCTCGAGCAGGCTCATGTCCTTCTCGACAAAGGCCTTGTAGAGGATCGGGAACAGCGTGCCGGCATCCTTGGCGGCATCGCCGGTGAGGCCCAGCGCTTCCACCAATATGTCGACGTCGGTGGTCGTCACGCCGGCCAGCGGATCGATGGCGCGGGTGATGATCTTTTCCGGCGTGTCGTGGGCGACGCCTTCAATGTCCATGCCGCCCTCGGTCGAGACGACGAAAGCGATGCGGCCGACCGAGCGGTCGACCAGGATCGACAGATAAAGCTCGCGATCGATGTCGGCGCCGTCCTCGATATAAAGGCGGTTGACCTGCTTGCCGGCCGGGCCGGTCTGCTTGGTGACCAGCGTGTGGCCGAGCATCTCATTGGCGTTGGCGACGACATCGGCGACAGACTTCGCCAGCCGCACGCCCCCCTTGGCGTCGGGCGACAGTTCCTTGAACTTGCCCTTGCCGCGGCCGCCGGCATGGATCTGGCTCTTCACCACATAGAGCGGACCGGGCAGCGCTTGTGCCGCGGCTTCCGCTTCGCTTGCCTTGAACACCGGCACGCCTTCGGCCACCGGCGCGCCAAAGCTCTTCAGCAGCGCCTTGCCCTGATATTCATGGATGTTCATCTGGATGGTCTCCGGATCGGCTGCTTGGGGGGATCACTTCGAGGCGAGGTGCGGGGCGATCTTGACGCAGGCCCCGGTCAGGCCCTGCACCGTCGCCACCGAGGCGTCGAACATCTTCTGCTCGGCCTTGTTGAGGTCGATCTCGATGATGCGCTCGACGCCGCCGGCGCCGATGACCACGGGAACGCCGACATAGGTGCCCTTGACGCCATACTGGCCCGAGAGATGCGCAGCACAAGGCAGCACGCGCTTCTTGTCCTTGAGATAGGATTCGGCCATCGAAATTGCGGAAGCCGCCGGCGCGTAGAAGGCCGAGCCGGTCTTGAGCAGACCGACGATCTCGGCGCCGCCGTCGCGGGTGCGCTGGACGATCTGGTCGAGCTTTTCCTTCGAGGTCCAGCCCATCTTGATGAGATCGGGCAACGGAATGCCTGACACGGTCGAGTAGCGGATCATCGGCACCATGGAATCGCCGTGGCCGCCGAGCACGAAGGCGGTAACGTCCTCGACCGAGACCTTGAATTCCTCGGCTAGGAAATAGCGGAAGCGCGCGCTGTCGAGCACGCCGGCCATGCCGACGACATGGGTCTTGGGCAGGCCGGAAAACTTCTGCAGCGCCCAGACCATGGCGTCGAGCGGGTTGGTGATGCAGATGACGAAGGCCTTGGGTGCATACTTCTTCAGCCCGGCGCCGACCTGTTCCATGACCTTGAGGTTGATGCCCAGCAGATCGTCGCGGCTCATGCCTGGCTTGCGCGGCACGCCCGCGGTGACGATGCAAACGTCGGCGCCCTCGATGCCGGCATAATCATTGACGCCGGTCAGCCGGGAATCAAAACCGTCGACAGGCGACGACTGCGCGATATCGAGCCCCTTGCCTTGCGGAATGCCCTCGGCAATATCGAACAGCACCACGTCGCCGAGGTCCTTGAGGCCGATCATGTGAGCGAGCGTGCCGCCGATCATGCCGGAGCCGATGAGCGCTATCTTGTTGCGTGCCATGTGAGGAAATTTTCCCTTTGTCTGTGACGACGCCCAAAATCCCTGGCGATCTGTTGACGGCGTCGAGGAAGAGGCCGGAATGCTATGGTCTCAGCTAGATTTCGCCGCATCCAGTAGCCCCGGTGGAAAATATATTCAATCGATTATTTTCGAGTGAATGATTTCAATCGGTTAGAAACATTGGGACTTACGTAAACGTCAAAGTTTGTAGGCCAGCTTGGGAGATTTTACACAATGAGCGTGGAAATCAGAAGACTATATCCAGGCGATGACGCCCTTGTGAAGCGCATCGCCGAGGACGTGTTCGACGAGCCGGTCCGGGCAGACAGGCTTGCTGCCTACCTCGCCTCATCATCAGGTCATCTCATGATCGTGGCACTGGCCGATGGCGTCGTCGTCGGCCAGTGTGCTGCCGTCATCCACCGCCACCTGGACAAGGTTAGCGAACTCTACATCGACGAGGTCGGCGTCTCACCCGCCTACCAGCGCCATGGCATCGCGCGAAAGATGCTCGACGCCATGTTCGCGCTCGGCCGCGAGCAGGGATGCGGCGAAGCCTGGGTCGGCACCGAACCGGACAATGTTCCAGCGCGCGCGCTTTATGAATCGCGCAAGGAGGTGCATGGGCCGGCGGAGTCGTTTGTGATGTATGTGTACGAGCTTTAGGCGTCGGCGGGACAGCGCCCCCCTCTGCCTTGCCAGGCATCTCCCCCACGAGGGGGGAGATCGGACGTCACGCGACCTTTCGCCAATCTCCAATGGCCGCAGGAATGAGCGGAGCGCCGAAACCGCCAATCTCCCCCCGTGTGGGGGAGATGTCCGGCAGGACAGAGGGGGGCGCGAAGGATCACTACATAATGACCTCTTCGAACCCTCAGACCTGCACTTCCGCCTTCGCCTTTTGCCGTTCCGCCCAGTCCTCCAGCCAATCCCGGCTCTGCATTTCGATCAGCCGCGAGGCCGTGCGCTCGAATTCGAACACCTCGTTGCCGCGCCTGGCCGTATAGAGCTCAGGGGGCGAGGCATCGGCGCTTACCACCAGCCGTGTGTGATGATCGTAGAGCGTGTCTATCAGGAGGATGAAGCGCTTGGCCTCGTTGCGCTTGCCTTCGCCCAGCACCGGCACGTGATCGATGAAGACGGTCGAGAAGCGGCCGGCAATCGCCAGGAAATCGCGCGCGCCGAGCGGCTTTTCGCAGAGATCGGCGAAGGAAAACCGCGCCGCATTGCCGGAAGCAGCCGGTATTCTCACCTGCCGCCCCTTGAGCGTCAGCGCGGTCTCGGCCGTTGCCGCCCCGTGCGTCATCGCCTGCCAGGCTTCGTCGAGCATACGATCGGCTTCGGCATCCCCCGGCGTGACATAGACAGGCGTGCGGGCGAGCTTTTCCAGCCGGTAGTCCTTGTCGGCATCGAGCGTCAGCACATGGGCGTGGCGCTCGAGAATGCTGATGAAGGGCAGGAAGAGTTGGCGGTTCAGCCCGTCGCGATAAAGGTCTTGCGGCGCGACATTCGAGGTGGCGACCAGAACCACGCCATTGGCGAACAGCGCCGAAAACAGCCGCGACAGGACCATCGCATCGGCAATGTCGGTGACCGAAAACTCATCGAAGCACAGCACCCAGGCCTGTTCGGCAAGCTGAAGCGCGACCGGCGGGATCGGGTCGTCCTCCTTGACGTCGCCGTTCTTGCGCGCCTGCCGGTGCTTCTGGATGCGGTCCTGCACATCGGCCATGAAGTCGTTGAAATGAACGCGGCGCTTGGGCCTGACCGGCAACAGCTCGAAGAACATATCCATCAGCATGGTCTTGCCGCGACCGACGCCGCCATGAATGTAGAGGCCCTTGACGACCTCGCGCGTCTCGCGCTTGCGGGCAAACAGCCAGCCGAGCGCGCTCGACTTGTGCGCCAGCCGCTTGACCGAGATCTCGTCGGTCAGCCGGTCGAGCGCGGCGGCGATGCGCTCCTGCGCCGCATCGCGCTCGATGGCGCCGGTTGCGACCAGATGGTCGTAGCGCTGCCTGACGGTCGCATGGGTCTGGAGGCCGTCACGCAAATGCATCGGTCACGTCGCTGTCTAGGGATAGGCAGCCTATCTTGTAAGCGATATCGGCAAGCCGTTGGTAGTCTGGCCGTCGAATTTCGAACCGCCCGAGGAATAGAGCCGCGCCAGCGTGCCGCCATTCTCGTCATAGAGCGTCAGCTGCTTGCCGGCGACGTTCCACGATTTGATGCCGTCGATGGGCGGCGGGCAATGCAGCGGCCCGGCGCGGAAGCCGGCGCCGAATTTGGTCTGCGGCGTCGCCACCTTGCAGCTCTGTCCGGACACGCTGGCGTTCCAAACGCCGGCAACGCTCGCAGCGGTAAGGTCGGAGGCTCCGGCCGGCGCCGATCCGTCCGGCGGCAGCGAGGCGACCTGCGCGCCTGCCGGCGCGGTCGGGAATTGCGATGGGTCGGTGGTGCCCGGCGCTGCCGGGGGCGGCAGTTGGCTTCCGCTCACCGTGCCGGCGGGCGCGGGCTGCAGCGGGGCGGGCTGCTGGTCATCCATCGATGAAAAACGCGAGGTCGAACAGCCGCTCGCAACGAGCGCTGCCAGCGATACGGCCATCAGCCCGCTTCTCGAAAAAATCATTCCAACCTCCGTCGGATCCGGCTGGGGGGAAGCCGTCCGCACAATCTCACCCCTCACCAAGATGGAGAAGGTGGCGAAATTTCAACCCGATATGGTTAAAATAGGGTTTGCACCACGAATTGTTGTAAATTTGTCGCAAAATGGCTGGCGGACAAAAGGCATGTCTTCGCTCTAGCGCGGTTCCAACCGGTACATTGGTTGCGAAAGCGGCACCGGAGCCCGCAGCAGGTCGGCGCATCGGCGGTCGAGCGCAACTGCCGGCGCAAAACTGACTGAAGCGCTTGAGGCGCAAGGCCTGGCGCGTGAGCGGTTTCGCGCCTTCCGTCCGGGCGAGCTTTGGGACGTTCTCCGAGATCGAGCGCGGCTGAAGTCTGCATTTGGCCGTTTACGGCACTGCCGTTTTAGCCGATGGTCTATCGCAACAGGGGGGAACAGATGAAATCAATCTTGGCAGTTTTGATCGCGCTGGTAATTTCGACGCCGGCCGCTTTCGCGGGCGAAATCTCCGATCGCGCCGCTGAAGCCGAAAAGGCACTGCAGGCGGGTGATGGCGCCGGCGCGCTGGACAAATTCCGCAGCGCCGAGGACGCTCTGTGGCAAGCGATGCCGCTTGGCGTGCAAAATGTGAAGCATATCCTGTCGGCCAGCGGGTTCGGCGCCTACGCCGAGCGCCCGAACCATGTCTACAAGCCGGGCGAAGAGATTGTGCTTTATATGGAGCCGGTCGGTTACGGCTACGGCTCGGATGGGCTCGGCAACAACCAGATCGCGCTTTACGTTGACCTTACCGTGCTTTCCCAGTCGGGCGAGAAGCTGGGAACCGTCGAAAAGCTTGGTCGGGTCCAGCTCGCCTCGCGCTCGCATAACCGAGAGATGTTCTTCAAATTAAACGTCTCCCTGGATGGCGTTCCCCCCGGCAAATACCGCGCGGATTTCCTCATGCACGACGAGAACTCGCCAAAGACGGCGCCTTTCACGACCGACTTCGAGATTGCCGAATAGCGCGCCTAGTCGGAGAGAGCCTCGCGGCAAGAGGGAACCAGAGCGCGGCAGATGCGTTCTTAGGCCGCTGCAGTCAATTTGCGAGGCATTGTCCATGATCAAATGGATCATCATTCTTCTGATCGTTGCTGCCGCCGCCAGCCTGCTCGGCATGCCGGCGCTGGCCGGTGCCGCCGCCACCGGCGCGCGCCTGCTGATCGGCATCGTTCTCGTCATCTTCCTGCTGATCGTACTCGGCGTTTTCGCGGTAACCTAGACGCAGCCCACACTGGTAATTCCCGCCCGTTTCCGCCATATAGCGGCGAAACGTACAGGAATTACCTCAGATCATGGCAGGCACTGCCCCCTTCGCCAAGATGAACGGCATCGGCAACGAAATCATCGTCGCCGACATGCGTGGCCGTGCCGATAGGGTCACGGCGGCGTCGGCTGTCGCGCTGAACGCCGATGCGGCGACCAGGTTCGACCAGATCATGGCGATCCACGATTCGCGCACGCCGGGCACCGCCTTTTACATCGACATCTTGAATTCCGACGGCTCGGGCGCGCAGGCCTGCGGCAACGGCATGCGCTGTGTCGTCCAGGCGCTGGCCGCCGAAACCGGCCAGAAGACTTTCACCTTCGAGACCCGCGCCGGCATCCTCAACGCCGTCGAACATGCCGACGGCACCATCTCGGTCGACATGGGCACGCCGCGCTTCGGCTGGCAGGATATCCCGCTGGCTGAGGAATTCCGCGACACCCGCATGATCGAGTTGCAGATCGGCCCCATCGACGCGCCGGTGCTCCATTCGCCTTCGGCTCTCTCGATGGGCAACCCGCACGCCATCTTCTGGGTCGAAAACGATGTCTGGTCCTACGAACTCGAGCGTTTCGGCCCGCTGCTCGAAAACCATCCGATCTTCCCCGAGCGCGCCAACATCACTATCGCCCAGGTAACGTCGCCGGAGACGATGATCATCCGCACCTGGGAGCGCGGCGCCGGCCTGACCAAGGCCTGCGGCTCGGCCGCTTGCGCTTCCGTCGTCGCCGCTGCCCGCACCCGGCGCACCGGCCGCAGCGTTACGCTGATGACGCCCGGCGGCGGCTCGCTGCATGTGGAATGGCGCGACGACGACCACGTCATCCTGACCGGTGCCGCTGAATGGGAATTTTCCGGCAGTTTCGATCCGTCGACCGGCACCTGGGCCCGCGACACCGAAAGCGCGGCCTGATGTCTGCACTTGCCGATACCAAGGGCCCCAACTCCCAAGGCATAGACGTCGTCACCTTTGGCTGCCGTCTCAACACCTATGAATCCGAAGTGATGCGCCGCGAGGCCGAAAGCGCAGGTCTCGGCGCGCTCAAAGGCGGCGCCATTATCTTCAACACCTGCGCCGTCACCGCCGAAGCGGTGCGCCAGGCCAGGCAGTCGATCAGAAAGGCCCGCCGCGAAAATCCGGCGGCGCACATCATCGTCACCGGCTGCGCCGCGCAAACCGAACCGCAGAATTTTGCCGCCATGGACGAGGTCGACCTCGTGCTTGGCAACGAAGAGAAGCTGAAGGCCAACTCCTACCGCGCGCTGCCGGATTTCGGCGTCAACGACACCGAGAAGGCGCGCGTCAACGACGTTTTCTCGGTGCGCGAGACCGCCGGTCATATGGTGGACGCCATCGAGGGCCGGGCGCGCGCTTTCGTGCAGGTGCAGAATGGCTGCGACCATCGCTGCACCTTCTGCATCATCCCCTACGGCCGCGGCAATTCGCGCTCGGTGCCGATGGGCGCGGTTGTCGAGCAGGTCAAGCGTCTCGCCGGGAACGGCTATGCCGAGATCGTGCTGACCGGCGTCGACATGACCGGCTTCGGCGCCGACCTGCCGGGCGCGCCGAAGCTGGGAAAGCTGGTGAAGACCATCCTGAAGCAGGTGCCTGATGTGAAGCGGCTGCGGCTGTCCTCCATCGATTCGATCGAAGCCGACGACGATCTGCTGGACGCCATCGCCACCGAGCCCAGGCTGATGCCGCATCTGCATCTGTCGCTGCAGTCGGGCGACGACATGATCTTGAAGCGCATGAAGCGCAGGCATTTGCGCGACCAGTCGATCCGCTTCTGCGAGGATGTGCGCAAGCTGCGCCCCGAAATCGTCTTCGGCGCCGACATCATCGCCGGCTTCCCGACCGAGACCGAAGAAATGTTCGAGAATTCGACAAAAATTGTCGAGGAGTGCGGGCTGACTCATCTGCATGTCTTTCCGTTTTCTCCGCGCGAAGGCACGCCCGCCGCGCGCATGCCGCAGGTCCGCCGCGAACTGGTCAAGCAGCGGGCGACCCGGCTGCGCGCCGTCGGCGAGGCCGCCTATCGCCGCCATTTGTCGTCACTCCCGGGAACGCGCCAGTCGATCCTGGTCGAGCGGGACGGCCTTGGCCGCACCGAAGGGTTCACGCTTGCCGCGCTAGGCACCGGCGCGCCGGGCGAGATCGTCGAGGCAGATATCACCGGCCATGATGGCGCGCGCCTGATAGCCTCGCCCCTCACTGCCCGCGCCGCCCGAGACGATTGAAGCATGGCCGGTTTTTTCAAGAACATATTTTCGTTCGGCAAGAAGGAAGTCGTCGAGGAGCGCATCGACGAAACCGCTCCCCTGCCGCCGATCAAATGGGATGCGCTTGAGGCGCTGAAGCCGGCGGCCGAGCAGGTCGTTCCGGAGTTCTTGAAGCGCGAGGAGCCCGAGCCGCCGACGCCCCACCCTCCCCTCGATGGGGAGGGTCGCCACGAAGTGGCGGGGAGGGGTGAGAGCGCCGACGCCGGCGCCACTCACCCCCCCCCCCACGCGTGGCTTGGGACCACCCCCCACGGGGGGGGGGTAAAGCCTGGGCCCCAGTCGGCGGCAGAAGCACCGCAGCCCGCACCCCCC
>NZ_JAMYMP010000029.1:0-65831 GCF_040318615.1 Mesorhizobium sp. M1078 | reverse complement strand
ACCGCCAGGCGTATGCCCTCCGCAGCAAGGAGCATGGTGTAGGTCGTAGGGAGGATGTTGTAGGGAGTAGGGAGTAGGGAGTAGGGAGTAGGGAGTAGGAGTAGGGAGTAGGATGGTCTCGGCGTCGTTTCAATCCTTCACTACTCACTACTCACTACTCACCATTGCCTAACGCCTTCTCGGCTTCTGCCACCCAGTGTCCAGCAATCCAAGCCGGCCGAGTTCCCGGTCCACGGCCCGCGTCACGTCCTTGCGCTGCGCGCCGACATCGCGCAGTTGGCGATCCGAAAGGTCCTCCACGTCCTGGCGCGGCAGGTTGATGGCGACTTTCGCCTGGCGAAGCCAGTCCGTTACGGCATGCAACCAGTTCGAGCGAGCTGCTGGCGAGTTCAAAACGAAGATGGACATGATGCGCTCCGTGTTCCGCCGGATATCAAATCCGGCTTGATGGTGTTTCGGTGGATGCATCATGCCGCATTGAAATCCATGCGAGAAACGAGTAGTTCTTTTCGGATCGTCAAGTTTTATTTGAGGATACGTGGATGTCCCGTCTGTTGCCCGGAACGCGCGCGCTGAGGACTCTGGAAGCCGCCGCCCGCCACCTCAATTTCACCCGCGCTGCCGACGAGCTCGGGCTGACGCCGGCGGCGGTCAGCCACCAGATCAAGGAAATCGAGGATCAGCTCGGGCTGGTGCTGTTCACGCGAACCAGTCGTACCATCCGGTTGACCGAGGCAGGTACGGTGCTGTTCGAGGCCTCGATCGATGCGCTCGACCTGCTCAACCGGGCGGTGTCGCGGGCGCGCAAGCTGACGCGCGGCACGGCATTGCTGAAGGTGACGCTCGACGCGCAGTTCGCGTCAAAATGGCTGATGCGGCGCGTCGACGATTTTCGCAAACTTCAGCCCAGTATCGAGCTGAGGTTCGACATCGGCTACGAAGTGCGCGATTTCAAACTCGACGACGTCGATGTCGGCATCCGGTTCGGGGTCGGCAAGTATCCGGGGCTTCGCGCCCATCGCCTGTTCGACAACATCCTCATTCCGGTGTGCAGCCCGAGCCTGCTGACCTCCGGCCCGCCGCTGCGCGAACCGCGCGACCTCTTCAACCACACGCTTGCCCATATCGAATGGTCGCGCCAAGGCGTGACATGGCCGAACTGGCGCATGTGGATGGCGGCGGCCGGCATCAACGATTTCGACGACAGTCGGACTATCGTGTTTGGAACCTCTACCGATGCCGTGCAGGCGGCGCTCGACGGCAATGCCGTGGCGCTCGCCGAGTTCGCCATGGTGGCAAACGACCTTTCCCAGGGAAGGCTGGTGCAGCCCTTTGAACTCGGTCTGCGCGTGGGGCCGGAGTTCGGCTACTTCCTGGTCTATCCCGAGAGCACTGCCAACGATCCGCGCATCATCGCTTTCCGCGAATGGATCCTCGACGAAGTCGCCAGGACGCAGACCTGACGACTTCTGCAGGCCTCAGCTGGCGACGACCGGCGCCCCGAACCAGCCGATCACCGCGCCGATGATCAACAGCACGCCGAGCCAGTGGCCGCCGTCGATCAGGGTCAGGTCCCAGCCGAAATTCTCATAGCGATGGTTGGCCATCAGCGTCGTGGCGACGAAACCCAGCCAGAGGACGAAGCCGAAGACCAGCCCTGCGACAAGGACCGGCTCGCCGCCGGTCATCGCGCCGACGACCAAGGCCAAGACCAGCGCCATGATCAGCTCGGCGATGAAGGAGATGATGAAGGGCAATATCGATTTCTTTGACGTTGACGGATCGATCCTGGCCGCCCTCATCCAAGGCTTGCTGAGGGCCGTGTACCAGACGGCGCCAAACAGCCACGCCGCGACGGCCGCGACAACCACCGCCAGCCAGTTCACCACTGAAAAATCCATAAAGTCCTCCCCTCAAGCATGCAGCCCAAAGCCTGACGGTTCTGGGATAACGACATGCGTATTCTTCAAATCAATGCGCGATGGAACGCCTGTTCGGCAATGCCGTCAAGCGAAGCGCCACACCGTGGTGCGCTTGACCAGGGCGTCCTCCAGCGCCCGCGTCACCGCCACTTCGTAGACTGCGAGCGGCTCCAGTCCCGCCTTCGGCATGTAGGAGCGGCCCGGATCGCCGACGAGGATGTCAGCGCCGCGCGCCTTCAGTGTCGAAAACCACGGCATCAGCGTGTCGGCGAAGGATTTGTCGTAGAAGACGTCGCCGGCCAGCACCACGTCCCAGCCGGCGTCGGTGCCGATGCAGTCCGTGCCGCAAAAGTCGATGGCAACGCCATTGGCCTCTGCGTTGAGGCGGATCGCCGTTTCGCAGAACGGGTCGATGTCGGCGGCGATCACGTGCGCCGCACCCGCCTTGGCGGCGGCGATGGCGACAAGGCCGGAGCCGGAGGCGAAGTCGAGCACGCGTTTGCCCCGCACATCCGACGGATTGTCCAGCACGTAACGGGCAAGGCCCTGACCGCCGGCCCAGGCAAAGGCCCAGAACGGCGGCGGCAGGCCGATTTCAATCAGCTCGTTCTCCGTGCGCTGCCAGAGGTCATGCGCTTCGTCGGCAAGATTGAGGACAATCTCCGGCACATGCGGCGGCGACATAAGCGCCGTGTTGTCGAGAATGAACTTTTTCGCGCTGTTCGGCGTGAGGACCGTCACGGAGCCGGCGTCAGGCCGCCCATGCGGCAGACTTCCTTCCATTCGGCCGGCGTCACCGGCTGTACGGAAAGCCGTCCAAGCCGCACCAGCGCCATCTCGGCAAGCTTCGGATTGGCCTTGACCTGCTCCAGCGTCGGCGGGTTCGGCACGTCCTTGAAGGCGCGGATGTCGACGCATTCCCAGCGCGGATCGTCGGTGGTGGTATCCTGATGGGCAAGCGCGCAGACCTCGGCAATGCCGACGACGTTCAGCCCCTCATTGGAGTGATAGAAGAAGCCGAGATCGCCGATCTGCATCGCCTTCATGTTGTTGCGCGCTGCATAGTTGCGCACGCCGTCCCACTGCGTGCCGGCCTTGCCCTTGGCCTTCAGCGCCTCGAAGGAGAAGACCGAAGGTTCGGATTTGAACAGCCAGTAGTTCATGTCTTTGCTCCAACTACTATTTTTGCGCAATTCCGGACGGAAAACCGTTACACACTTTTCCTGGGATCACTCTAGGCGCCGCCGGAACTAACTAGCCGCCGGCTTGTTGAAGGTCCAGTTCCACTGGCGGATTTCGACACTTTCGAACAGCCCGGCCTTGGCATAGGGGTCGGCAGCCGACAGCGCCTGCGCACCGGCGAGGTCGGGCGCTTCCACGACGACGAGGCTGCCATTGGGCTTGCCCTCGGCGTCGAGGAACGGGCCGGCAAAGGCCAGTTTGTTGTCGGCGTTCAGGCGTTCGAGAAAGGCGACGTGGACCGGCCGCGTATCGACCCGCACCTGCAGGCTGCCCGGCTTGTCCTTGCAAATCAACGCAAACAGCATGTTAAACTCCGGTTTGTTTGGGGATCAGAGGTCGGTTTCGGTTTTCAGGGGTCGCGTCATCAGCGCGGACACAGCCTGCCGAATGGTGATCGTGCCGTCCAGTATCGCCGACACCGCAGCGATGATCGGCGCGTCGATGTGGCGCTCGGTGGCGATGCGGGCGGCGATCGCCGCCGTCGGCACGCCTTCGGCGAGCGGCAGTCCGGACAAGGGCTTACCTTGCCCCAGCGCCAGCCCATAGGCGAAATTGCGCGACTGGGCCGAAGAGCAGGTGAGCAAAAGGTCGCCGAGGCCGGAAAGCCCCATCAGCGTCTCCGGCTTGGCGCCGAAGGACGCGCCGATGCGGCGCAGTTCGACGAAGCCGCGTGTCACCATGGCGGCCTGCGCGCTGGCGCCGAGCCCAGCGCCGGTGACGGCGCCAGCGGCAATGGCGAACACATTCTTCAAAGCACCGCCGATCTCGACGCCGATCAAATCGTCGCTGGAATAGCAGCGCAGATTCTGCGCCGAAAAGCGCGAGGCAAGCTCGGCCGCCAAGGCGTCGTCGCGTGCAGCAACCACGACAGCGGTCGGCAGACCCCTGGCGACGTCGGCGGCAAAGCTGGGACCGGACAGGGCCGAAACCGGAGTTTCGGGCAGAATCTCATCAACGATCGCCGACAGCAGCGCGCCGGTGTCGCGCTCAATGCCTTTGGCGCAGAGAACCAGCGGGATGCCTTTCGGCATATGGGGCTTTGCCGTCGTCAGCATGGCGCGTAGCGCCTGCGCCGGCGCCACGGCCAGCGCGCAATCGGCATCGGTCAGGGCCGTGCCGATATCGCTCGTCGCCGCAATGCCTGTTTCAATGGCGATGCCGGGGAGATAACGCGGGTTCTCGCCGCGGCGGATCGCGGAAACCGTCTCTTCGTCGCGGGCGTAGAGCCGGACATCGTGACCGGCGCGCAGCATCGCCAGCGCTAGCGCCGTGCCCCAGGCGCCGCCGCCGAGCACGGCGACGCGCCAGCCGGTTCTGTCCCTGCCGCTTGTGTTGCCGGCGCTCATGCTTTTGCTCCGCGCCGGCCGGAGCCGACCATCGGGGCCGAAATGCTGTCCAGCGGCCAGCGCGAACGCGGCACGAAATCGAAGCCGTTCTCTTGCGACAGGCCTGCCCGCAACCGCTCGATGCCGGCCCAGGCGATCATCGCCGCGTTGTCGGTGCACAGTTTGAGCGGCGGCGCGACAAAGGCGAAGCCGGCCTCGGCGCACTGCTTCTGCAGCGTCGCCTTGATCGCTCTGTTGGCGGCGACGCCACCGGCAACGACCAGCGCCGGCTCGGCCTTGTCCGGAAATTCGTCGCGGAAGCGGGCCAGCGCGCGGGCCACGCGGTCGCCAAGTGCGTCGGCTACCGCCGCCTGGAACGAGGCGCAGATGTCGGCGACATCCTGCTCGCTTAGCGGCTGGATGGCGGTCGCCGCCTGGCGCACGGCGGTCTTGAGGCCGGAGAAGGAGAAATCGGGCTGCGCCGAGCCCCTCATCGGCCGCGGAAAGGCAAAGCGCGTCGCATCGCCCGACATTGCCGCCTTTTCGACGTTCGGGCCGCCGGGATAGGGCAGGCCGAGCATTTTGGCCGTCTTGTCGAAAGCTTCGCCGAGCGCGTCGTCGATGGTCGTCGCCCAGCGCTGGTAGTCGCCGACGCCGCGCACGGCGACGATCTGGGTGTGGCCGCCGGAAACCAGCAGCAGCAAATAGGGAAAGTCGAGCCCGTCGGTCAGCCTTGCGGTCAGTGCGTGGCCTTCGAGATGGTTGATGGCGATCAGCGGCTTGCCGGCGGCCGCTGCAATCGCCTTGGCCGTCATCAGGCCGACGATCAGCCCGCCGACCAGGCCGGGGCCCGCAGTGGCGGCAATGGCGTCGATGTCGGCCAGGGCTACGCCCGAATCCGCAAGAGCGGCCTCGACAATGCCGTCCAGCGCCTCGACATGGGCGCGCGCGGCGATCTCCGGCACGACGCCGCCGAAGGCGGCGTGCTCCTCGATCTGGCTGAGCACGATGTTGGACGCAATCACCGGCACGGAATCGCCGTCCAGCGTCACCACGCTGGCGGCGGTCTCGTCGCAACTCGTCTCAATGCCCAGAACGCGGATCAATTCGTCGCTGTCTCCAGAGATTGTGTCGCCGGACTTTCCTAGTTAGTAGAGGCGGGCCTCGCTAGGGAGAGCGCCGGAAACGCAAAGCCAGCCGGGGGTTATCACGGACCGCGCGCCATGCAAACTTTGAAAATAGGAACACGCGGCAGCCCGCTGGCGCTCGCCCAGGCGCATGAGACGCAGGCGCGGCTGATGGAAGCGCATGGCATGCCGGCGGAAGCCTTCGAGGTCGTCGTCATTTCGACCAGCGGCGACCGCATCCAGGACCGGCCGCTGTCGGAAGCCGGCGGCAAGGGGCTGTTCACCAAGGAAATCGAAGAGGCGCTGCTGGCCGGCACGATCGATATCGCCGTGCATTCCTCCAAGGACATGCCGACAGTGCTGCCGGTCGGGCTGGAGCTGTCCGCCTTCCTGCCGCGCGAGGATGCGCGGGACGCCTTCATCGGCAAGGCGGTGGAGCGCATTGTTGATTTGCCGCAAGGCGCCAAGGTCGGGTCGTCTTCGCTCAGGCGCCAGGCGCTGATCCGGCGCATGCGGCCGGACCTAGACGTGGTCATGTTCCGCGGCAATGTGCAGACCAGGCTGCGCAAGCTGGAGGAAGGCGTCGCCGAAGGCACGATCCTCGCTTATGCCGGGCTGAAGCGGCTCGGGCTCGGCCATGTCGTCACCGATCTGATGCCGCTCGATGCTTTTCCGCCGGCGCCGGGACAAGGCGCAATCGGCATCGAAACCCGCATCGGCGACAGCGAGGTCGAAAAGATGCTGGTGGCCATCCATGATGTGCCGACAGGCCAGGCGCTGGCCTGTGAGCGCGCCTTCCTGGCGGCGCTCGATGGCTCCTGCCGCACGCCGATCGCCGGCTATGCGATGATATCGGGCGGCAGGCTGGTTTTCGCCGGCCTGATCATTTCGCCCGATGGCACGCAATCGCATGAGGTCAAGGCCGAAGGCTTGGCGCTGGATGCCGCTGACATCGGCACGGACGCGGCCAGGATGGTGCGGGTCAAAGCGGGCGAAACCTTCTTCGACGGCTGGGTCTGATATGCGTGTCCTGGTGACGCGGCCGCAACCTGGGGCGTCGCGAACCATGCGGCGGCTGCAGGAATTGGGATTTGAGCCGCTCCTTCTGCCGCTGACCGAAACGGTGACACTGCGGGTTGGCGCCGATGCTGCGAGCGACAATGCCGTGGCCGTCGCTGTGACCAGCGCAAATGCGGTGCGGCATGCGCCGAAAGAACTCATTCGTGCGCTCGCCGCCTTGCCTTGCCATGCCGTCGGACGCAGGACGGCTGAAGCGGCACGTTCGACAGGGTTCTTGTCGGTCAGCGAAGGGGCGGGCGACGCCGAGCGGCTGGCCGAGGCGATTGCTGCCGGCCTTTCCGGCAAGGCGGTCGTCTATCTCACAGGGCGCGTGCGGTTTCCGGCATTCGAGGCGCGGCTGCGAAAGGCCGGCGTCGAGGTCCGCACCGTCGAAACCTACGACACGATTTCGCTCGATTATTCCGATGCTGAAATCCGTACACGCCTGTCCGATCAGGCGGTCGACGCGGTGCTGCTCTATTCAGCCAAGGCGGCGGCAGCGTTGCAGGCCTTGGCCAGCCGGGCGGAACTGCGCGATCTCTTTGAAAACATGCAGGCTTTTGCGCTCTCCGAGCGCGTGGCAGCGGCGTTTGACAATGCCGCCGGCAAAAAAATACGCATTGCGCGGGAACCGCAGGAGGAGGCGCTGCTTGAGCTGTTGCACCGCGGCGACTGAGCGCCGTGTCATCACGCCGCCCCTTTTCACCTGATGATGATGTGCTAGACCATTTTTCAAACCATCACGCGCCGTCGGGCGCCCAGACGAAGCAGGATTGCGGAGCCCAGGCATGGTCAAGACGCCGAAGATGCGACATTCGAAAAGCCACCGCGAGCCGGTGACCATCGAACTCGAACCCGGCGCTGTCTCGCGCATTGCCGATGCGGATGCCGCCAAGACGGATGTCGCCAACTCGGACGACGCCGGGGCCCCGGCAGGGTCGGTTGCGGCCGAGGATGCCGCTGCCATGGCCAATGCGCAGCCGGAGACGCCTGACGAGCCCGTTCATGCCGATCAGGCCGATCTCGAGCCGTGGGAGCACTCCGATGCCGCGGCGCAGGCCGCTCCCGAAAGCGCCGATGCGAAGGCGTCCACCCAGGCGGAGCAGCCTTACCCCACCGCTTCGGATGCGCCACCGCGCGCCAGAACCTCCGACTACAGTTTCGAGGATGCCTCGCCCAAGCCGGGTGCACCCAAGGAAACCCCAAGGACAGCCGGGAACCAGCCCATGGCCGCGCAACCGAAGCGCACGAACGGCATTGCCGCCGGCATCATCGGCGGTGTCATCGCGCTGGCTGCCGCCGGGGGGCTGCAGTTTGCCGGCGTGCTTGGCGCTCCGGGCTCAGGGGCGGGCACGGTCTCGCTCGACGGCGTCAATGGCGAGATCGCTTCGCTGAAGCGCGAAATCGCCGACCTCAGGGAAGCCAGCGGCAATGGCGCCGCAACGGCCAAGGTCGACGGGCTGTCTTCGGCGCTGGATCAGGTCAAGGCCGATGTCGCATCGCTGAAATCGGCGGTCGAAAGGGGCGGCGCCGGCGACAATGCCGGGCTTGCCTCGCTTGGCGACAAGGTCAAGCAGATCGAGACCGCGGTCGCCGCCCTTGGCCAGGCCGGTGGTGCAGCGCCCGTCGATCTCGCGCCGCTCAATGAAAGACTGGCGGGCCTCGACGCACTGGTGAAATCGGCCGGTGAGGCAGCCAAGACGCAGGAAGGCAAGATCGCCGCGCTGGAGCAGTCGGTGACGCAGCTCGCCGGCAAGGTCGATGCGCAGGCCTCGCAGCCAAAGATCGCGATGGCCATCGCCGCTTCGGCCTTGAAGGCGGCGCTTGACCGCGGCGCGCCGTTCGCCGCCGAGTTGGAGACCTTCGCAGCGATCTCGCCCGATGCACCGCAGATTGCGGCGCTGCGCCCCTACGCTGAAAAGGGCGTCCCGACCCGCACCGAGATTGCCGGCGAGGCCGACGCCGCGGCCAATGCGATGGTCGCGGCGGCGACGCCGGTCGATGAAAATGCCGGCTTCTTCCAGAACCTTTTGTCGAGCGCCGAATCGCTGGTCAAGGTTCGGCCGATCGGCGCCGTCGAAGGCGCCGGCGCGCCGGAAACCGTGGCGCGCATCGAAGTGGCGGTCAATCAGGGCGACTACGCCAAGGCGCTCAGCGAATACGCAACGCTGCCGGATGCGGTCAAGGCCGCCGGCGCCGACTTTGCCGGCAAACTGAAGGCGCGCATCGACGTCGAGACGCAGGTCGACGCGCTGATTGCAGGTGCGATGAAGGCATGAGGACGACACGATGATCCGCATTCTCATCTTTCTCGGCGCCGTCTTCGCCCTCGGTCTTGGCTTTGCCTGGCTGGCCGATCGTCCCGGCGAGATGGTCGTCACCTTCAACGGTTACCAATACCAGGTCAGCCTGATGGTGGCTGCGGTGGCGATCGTTGCCGTCGTCGCAGCGGTGATGATCGTCTGGTGGCTGATCAAGTCGCTGTGGAACAGCCCATACACGATCTCGCGCTATTTCCGCGTGCGCCGCCGCGACCGCGGCTACCAGGCGCTGTCGACCGGCATGATCGCAGCCGGCGCCGGCGACGGCGCGCTAGCCCGCAAGAAGACCAAGGAAGCCGCCAAGCTGATCCGCTCCGACCAGGAGCCGCTGATCCAGTTGCTCGAAGCGCAAGCCTCGCTGCTCGAAGGCGACCATGAGGGCGCGCGCGAAAAATTCGAGGCCATGCTCGACGACCCCGAAATGCGGCTGCTTGGCCTGCGCGGGCTCTATCTCGAAGCCGAACGGCTCGGCGACCGCAACGCCGCGCGTCACTATGCCGGCCGCGCCGCTTCCGTCGCGCCGCAACTGGCTTGGGCCGCCGAATCGACGCTGGAGGATCTGACCGGGCGCGGCGACTGGGACGGCGCGCTGAAGCTGGTGGAGGCGCAGAAGTCGACCAGGCAGATCGAACGCGACGCCGCCAATCGCCGCCGCGCTGTGCTGTTGACCGCCAAGGCGCAGGCGCTGACCGACAGCGACCCCAATGCAGCCAAGGCAGCCGCTCTCGAGGCCAACAAGCTCGCGCCCGATTTCGCGCCGGCCGCGGTTGCAGCCGCCAATCTTCTGTTCAAACAGAACGATGTGCGCAAAGGCTCGAAGATCCTTGAGGCAGCCTGGAAGGCTGAGCCGCATCCCGAGATCGCCGAGCTCTACACCCATGCAAGGCCGGGAGATGCCGTGGTCGATCGTCTCAACCGGGCGAAGAAGCTGCAGGAGCTGAAGCGCAACAATGCCGAATCGTCGATGACGGTGGCGCGCGCCGCGCTCGATGCGCAGGATTTTTCCACCGCCCGCGGCGAGGCGGAAGCGGCGATCCGCATGGATCGCCGGGAAGGCGCTTACCTGCTGCTGGCCGATATCGAGGAGGCAGAGACCGGCGACCAGGGCAAGATCAGGCAATTGCTGTCCAAGGCGGTCAGGGCGCCGCGCGATCCGGCCTGGGTCGCCGACGGCGTCGTCTCCGAACGCTGGGCGCCGGTATCGCCGGTCAGCGGCAAGCTCGATGCTTTCGCCTGGCGCGCGCCGATGGAGCGGCTGGGCCAGCTCATCGACAGCCATGAAGACGAAGCCGATGTGCCGGTGCTTGCGGCACCTGCCAAACCGGCAAAGGAAGCCGAAGTGATCGATCATCCGGCCATCGCCAGGACGAGCAGCGAGGCGCCGATCGAGCCGAAGCCCGCTGTGGGCGATGACCAGGTCACGCCGGTCACCGCCGCCGCTTTCGCCGCAATACCAAACGACGCCGAACCCGTCGAACCTGCCGAGGAACTGGCGCGGCTGCCCGACGACCCCGGCGTCGACCCCGATGACGAAGCGGAGAAGTCACCGCGCCGCTTCCGCCTGTTTTGATCCCTGAAGCATGATCCCAAAAAGTGGATACCGGTTTTTGGAAAAGATCATGCTCCAATAATGTGAAGTGAGCACCATGTTCGAACGCGTCCTGGCCTTTCTGAAAGACCTGCCCTCCGGGGCTGGGGCTCGCGCCAATGCGGACGATCCGCGCGTTGCGGCGTCGGCTTTGCTCTATCATGTGATGAATGCCGACGGCGTGCGCCAGGATGTCGAGTGGGAGCGGTTCAAGCAGGTGCTGGCGCAGAGCTATTCGATCAGCGGCGACGAGCTCGATGCACTGGCTGCCGCCGGCGAGCGCGCCGACAATGAGGCGATCGACCTCTATGCCTTCACCAGCGTCTTGAAGCGCCATCTCGACGCCGAGGCGCGCAAGGCTTTCATCGGCCTGATGTGGGAAATCGTCTATGCCGACGGCGAACTGCATGAACTGGAGGACAACACCGTCTGGCGCGTTGCCGAACTGATCGGCGTCGAGCGCCAGGATCGCGTCGAGGCGCGCCGCAAGGCGGCGGCCGCCGCGCCCGACGCCAGCGGAACGTCGAGCGACGAATAGGATTCCGCCTTTCCATGCCGCCCAGACCGAGCTCGAAACCAAAAGTCCTGATCGTGCTGCATCAGGAGACTTCGAGCCCCGGCCGGGTTGGCCACATGCTGCTCGAGGAAGGTTTCGACCTCGACATCCGCCGGCCGCCTCTCGGCGACAGCCTGCCGGAGACGCTGGAGGGACACGCCGGCGCCGTGGTGTTCGGCGGGCCGATGAGCGCCAATGACGAAGATGAGTTCGTCCGCCGCGAGACCAACTGGCTCAATGTTCCGCTAAAGGAGAACCGGCCCTTCCTCGGCATCTGCCTTGGCGCGCAGATGCTGGCCAATCATCTCGGCGGCAAGGTCGAGGGGCATGGCGAGGGGCTGGTCGAGATCGGCTGGTATCCGCTGAAGCCGACCGAAGCCGGCAAGAAGCTGCTGCCCTGGCCCGACATGGTCTACCAGTTTCACCGCGAAGGCTTTTCGCTGCCCAGGGATGCGACGCTGCTGGCGACGGCGGAAACCTACCCCAACCAGGCTTTTCGCTATGGCGACAATGCCTGGGGCATCCAGTTCCATGGCGAACTGACCCGGTTGATGATGCAGCGCTGGGTGGTGCGCGGCGCGCACCGTTTCGAATTGCCCGGCGCGCAGCCCGGCCGCGACCATCTCGGCGGCCGGCTGATCTGGGATATGCACCTCAAGCGCTGGCTGAGCGAATTTTTGAGCCTGATCTTCGGCAAGCCTACTGAGGGATAGAGCAAAATCCAACTACTCTGAACGGCCGAGCTTGCCCAAAGACGACTTACCTCTGGGAGGCGTGTACGATGGATCCGGGACCTTAGCCCGTTCCCGCAGATTTGGATTGCGCCCCAAACACTCCGATGGATCGAAAAACTCCGTGGCGCATTTAAGCTTCGGCTAATAACGGCCCCAGGAGAGAACCAATGAAGAAGACGCTGCTCATTTTGAGCCTACTCATTCCGCTCGCGGCATGCTCCCGCACCGAACAAGGCGCTGCCGTCGGTGGTTTGGGTGGCGCAGCTGTAGGCGCAGCAGTGGCCGGCGACCCGGTAAAAGGGGCGGTTGTTGGCGGGGCGGTCGGAGCGCTGGCCGGGGCGGTCATCGGGCACGCCAGCGAAGCCGGCCAGTGCAGATATCGCGGTCGGAACGGTCGAGTTTACGTTGCTCAGTGCCCGGACGGCTACTGATCTCAAAGACGCGTGATCTCTTTCGATCACGCGTCTTTTCGGGGTAGGATAACTGAATGGCATATAACAGCAAAAGACTGCGGGCTTTCTGGTTCGCCGTTGTCAGCGCTGTCGCGATAAACGCCGAACTTTCGACCGCGGCCTTGGCCGCACCTGTAGAAGCGAAGACGATTGCCGATCACTTCTCATCGGTAAAGTCCATGTCCGGGGACTTTGTCCAGTCGGGCCCAAGAGCGGAAAGGACCAAAGGGAAATTTTTCCTCCAGCGGCCGGGCAAGATCCGGTTCAACTATGCAGGCCAATCAGGGGTCAGCGTAATTGCAGATGGAAAATCCTTGGTGGTCTATAACAAGAAGCTCAAGACATCGCGGCTTTATGCTCTCTCGAAGACGCCGCTCAAGCTGCTCCTCGACAATCAGGTCAACTTTTCCGGCAATCGCCTCAAAAGTATCAAGGACGATGGCGCCCAGGTGATCATCAGGCTGGCCGACAAGTCGGCCTTCGGCAATTCGAATATCACTATGGTGTTTGACAGGGAATCGCTCGATCTACGCAGATGGACCCTGACTGACGAGAGGGGCCTTACCTCGACAGTCACCATATCCAACGTGAAGCAGGGCGTTCGCGCTCCTGCGGGCACCTTCACTATCGACTATGCCGCAAACCGTGAATTCAACACCAAAACGAAATAGTCGGCAGCGCCACGAACTGCCCGTGTAACACTACTCGGCGGCCGTCTCCGACGGCACCTCTGCCGGTGCCGAAGGCTCGGCCTCGGCATGCGGCTTGCGCCGTGAAAACAGCGACCTTAGCGTGACGTAGAACACCGGCGTCAGGAACAGGCCGACGAAGGTGACGCCGAGCATGCCGGAGAACACCGCGGTGCCGAGCGACTGGCGCATTTCCGCGCCCGGGCCTGTCGCGATCATCAGCGGCACGACGCCGAGGATGAACGAGAAGGCGGTCATCAGGATCGGCCGCAGCCTGAGCCGGCAGGCTTCGACGGCAGCCTCGGCGGCCGACAGGCCGCGTTCCTGCGCCTGCCGCGCGAATTCGACGATGAGGATCGCGTTCTTGGCGGCAAGTCCGATCAGCACGATGAGGCCGATTTGCACGAGGATGTTGTTGTCCAGCCCTCGGAACGACACGCCGAGCAACGCCGCGAGCACGCCGAGCGGCACCACCAGCACGATGGCGAACGGCAGCACCCAGCTTTCATATTGCGCCGCCAGCGCCAGGAACACGAACAGCACCGACAGTCCGAAGATATAGACAGCGGCATTGCCGGTGTTGCGCTCCTGATAGGCGAGTTCGGTCCATTCGTAGGAGGTACCGGCCGGCAACGTCTGTGCCGTGATCGCTTCCATCTTGGCAAGCGCATCGCCGGTGGAAACACCGGGCGCGGCGTTGCCCTGCAGCGGCACGGAGACGTACATGTTGTAGCGCTGGACCAGCGCCGGGCCGGTGACGTCGCGGATCTCGATCAACGTGCCCAGCGGAACCAGCGCGCCGGTCGCCGAGCGCACCTTCAGTTTCAAGATGTCGGCGCGATCGAGGCGGAACGCCTGGTCGGCCTGCGCGCGCACCTGGTAGACGCGCCCGAAAGCGTTGAAGTCGTTGACGTAGGCGGTGCCCAGATTGATCGACAGCGTCTCGAAGATGTTGGGGATCGGCACGTTCAGGATGCGCGCCTTGTCGCGATCGATCGCCAGGAAGAATTGCGGGCTGGACGCGGAGAAGGTGGTGAACACGCCGGTCAGCCCCGCCGTCTTGTTGGCCTTGCCGGCAATTTCATAGGCAAGCGCCAGGATCTGCCGCATGTCGGCGCTGTTGCGCTCCTGGATCTGCAGCTTGAAGCCGCCGGCATTGCCGACGCCGCGGATCGGCGGCGGCGGCAGTGCGATAATGAAGGCTTCCTTGATGCTTTGCAGGCTGCCGAACAAATTGCCGATGACCTGGGTCGCGGACTGGCCGGCTTCCAGTCGCTCGTCAAACGGCTTGAACCTGGCGAAGATCACGCCCGCGTTGCTGGCATTGGTAAAGGTGGCACCGGAGAAGCCGGCGAAGGCGACCGCGTAGTCGACGCCCGGCGTTTTCTGGATGATCTGCGACGCCTGCTGGATGACGGCATCGGTCCGCGATAGCGAGGCGCCGTCCGGCAACTGGACGACGACGATCGCATACCCCTGGTCGAGCGACGGAATGAAACCGCGCGGCACCGTCTGAACCATATAGACCGTGGCGTAGATGAGGGCCGCGAAAACGGCCAGCGTGGCGGCGATCGCTATGCGCGAGCCGACCAACACGCGCACGATGCTCGAATACCAATGGGCGACCTTGTCGAAGCCGCGATTGAAGCCGTCGGCGAGCGCCCGTCCAAACCGCGCCAGGAAAAAGCGCGGCGGCGCCGCAGCAGTGTGGTGCGGCTTGAACAGCAGCGCGGCCAAGGCCGGCGAGAGCGTCAGCGAATTGAATGCCGAGATCGCCGTCGACACCGCGATGGTGATCGCAAACTGCAGGTAGAACTGCCCGGAAATGCCGGGAATGAAGGCTGTCGGCACGAACACCGCTATCAGCACCAGCGAGATCGCGATGACCGCCGTTCCGACTTCGTCCATGGTCAGATGCGACGCCGGATTGGGCGCCAGCCCGCTGGCGATATTTCGCTCGACGTTCTCGACCACGACGATCGCATCGTCGACGACGATGCCGATGGCCAGCACGAGGCCGAACAGCGTCAGCATGTTGAGGGAGAAGCCGGCGGCGTAAAGCACCGCCAGCGTGCCGATCAGCGACACGGGGATCGCCACGATCGGCACGATCGCCATGCGCCACGATTGCAGGAAGACGATGATGACGATGATGACCAGAACCATCGCCTCGAGGATCGTCTTGTAGACCTCCTGGATCGACTCGGCGACGAACTCGGTCGGATTGTAGACGATGTCGTAGCTCAATCCCTTCGGGAAGTCCTGGGAAAGCTCCTTCATCTTGTCCTGGATCTCCGCGGCTGCGGCGAGCGCATTGGTGCCTGGCCGCTGGAAGATGGCGAGCGCCACCGCCGGTTTGCCGTTGAGATAGGAGTTGGTGACGTAATCCTTGGCGCCGAGCTCGATGCGCGCCACGTCCTGCAGCTGGATCAGGCGGCCGTCTTCGGCCGATTTGACGATCACGTATCGGAAGTCCCGTGCGTCGTTGAAGCGGCCTTGCGTGGTGACCGTGTACTGGAACGCCGTGCCGGTATTGGTCGGCGGCGCGCCGATGGAGCCGCCCGACACCTGGACGTTCTGGTCGCGCAGCGCCTGCACCACATCGCCCGAGGTCATCCCCAAGGCGGACAGTTTTTCCGGATCGAGCCAGATGCGCAGCGAATATTCGCGTTCGCCAAAGATGATGAGGTCACCGACGCCGTCCAACCTGAGCAGTATGTCGCGCACCCGCGAGCGGGCGTAGTTCGAGACGTAGAGCTGGTCGTAGGTATTGTCGGGCGACAGCATGTGCACGACCATCATCAGGTCGGGCGAGCTCTTGATGGTGGTGATGCCGAGGCGGCGGACTTCTTCGGGCAGGCGCGGCTCGGCGACCGAGACGCGGTTCTGCACCAGCACCTGCGCCTGGTCGAGATCGGTGCCCAGCTTGAAGGTGATGGTCAGCGCCATCGCTCCGTCGCCCGACGAATAGGACGACATGTAAAGCATGCCCTCGACGCCGTTGATCTCCTGCTCGATCGGCGTTGCCACCGTCGCTGCCACCGTCTCGGCGTCGGCGCCCGGGTACTGGGCGCGAACGACGATGGTCGGCGGCGCGATCTCGGGATATTGCGCGATCGGCAGCTGGGTATAGGCAATCCCGCCGAGGATCAGGAGGACGATCGAAACCACCGATGCGAAGATCGGACGGTCGACGAAGAAATGGGCGAACCTCATTGCTGCAACCCGGCGGTCTCGACCTTAGGCGGCAACGTCACCATCTCGACCTTCACCTTGGTGCCGGGCCTGGCGTGCATCAGCCCGTTGACGATGATCGTCTCGTCGCCGGTCAGGCCCGCGCGGATCACCCGGTAGCCGTCGAGAAGCGGGCCGGTGCGCACGGGCTTCGCCGACACCATCCCAGCCTCATCCACTAGGTACACGATGCGGCGATCCTGATCGGCGCCGACCGCCTCGTCGGGCACCAGGACGCCGCTATGCGGCAGCGACCCCGGCACGTTGATGCGCCCGAACATGCCTGGCTGGAGAACGCCGTCGGCGTTGGCAAACCTTGCACGCACCCGCATGGTGCCGGTCGCGTTGTCGATCCGGTTCTCGGCAAAATCGAGCTTGCCCTTGAATACCGCCTCCGCGCGGTCGGCGACGCGAACCACCACCTCGAGCCCGCCGGCGCCTTCCTGCATGCTGCCGCCGCGCTCCTTCGCGTCGCGGGCGTAGCTGAAATACAGGCGCTCATCGACGTCGAAATAGAAGTCGATCGGATCGCGCGTGACGATGGTCGTCAGCAAGGTGGAATCCGGCTGCACGAGGTTGCCGACCGACACCAGCCGGCGGTCGATGCGGCCGGACAAGGGCGCCTTGATCTCGGTGAACTCCAGGTTCAGGTTGGCCGTCGTCAGCGCCGCCGTCGCGCCCTGCATCTGCGCCTGCGCCGAAAGGTATTCCCGCCGGCGGTCGTCGACCGTAGCGGCCGAGATATTGCCGGTCTTGGCGAGTTCATCGGCGCGATCCAGCTGCATCTTGGAGAATTCGAGCAGGGACTTGGCGACGTCCACTTGCGATTTGGCGGCATCGTAGGCCGCCTGGTACGGACGCTGGTCGATGGTGAAGAGCAGGTCGCCCTTGTTGACCAGTGCGCCGTCCTGGAAGCTGATCTTGTCCAGATAGCCGCTGACGCGCGAACGGATGGCGACCTCGTCGACGGCTTCGAAGCGCCCGACGAACTCGTCGTCTTCGACGATTTCACGCACCACCGGCTTGGCCGCCGTCACCACCGGCAGCTGCTGGTCCTGCGCAAACGCGTTGCTGCTGAAAGCCATACCGAGCAGGAATGCCACTGGGACGGCGGAGCGGGCCAGCCAGCCGACCGATCGGCTGGGTCGCCCGCTTGCGTCGCGATGCGATTGCCGATTCCCTGAAGTGTCCATTTGCGTCCCCGCTCGCTGGACCCGGAGGTCGGGTGGTTCTCTTCTATATTTAAGGTTTCTCGTCGAGACCAGAGCACTGCAGTATTGTGCATGGCAACATGATCATTTTCCATACGGACTGAAATGTCCACCCTGTGGCTGCCCCGCCATCTGGCTAGTTCGCCCAGAACCGGCCCATCCGCTTCCGGCCCATCTCAGCCGTCATCGGCGCAAGCTGATTTGGACCGAGCGCCGGATCCTGCGGCTTACTCGATCAGTTGCGGCTGTTGAGATGCCGCACCCTTCGCAGTTGCGGAAACAGCACCGCCCACAGTCCGGCGACGGCAATCGCACCGACGCCGCCGATCACCACCGCCGGCACGGTGCCGATCAGCGCCGCCATGGTGCCGGCGCGGAACTCGCCGACTTCGTTGGAGGCGCCGACGAAGACCTGGTTGACGGCGTTGACGCGGCCGCGAACCTCGTCGGGTGTCCACAGCTGGATCAGCGTCTCCCGGATATAGACGCTGAACATATCGGTGGCGCCGAGGCCGGCAAGGGCCAGGATCGACAGCCAGGTGATGGTCGAGACGCCGAACAGCACGGTGAAGGCGCCGAACCCGGCGACGAAGCCGAGCATGATCTTGCCGGCACTGTCGCGCAGCGGATGCCCGGCAAGCCAGACCGCGACACAGATGGCGCCGATGCCGGGCGCCGAGCGCAGCAGGCCGAGGCCCCACGGGCCGAGTTCCAGAATATCGCGGGCATAGACCGGCAGCAGCGCCGAGGCACCGGACAGAAGCACGGCGAAGAGGTCGAGCGAGATGGCGCCCAGGACGATCTTCTCGCTCCAGATATAGCGGAAGCCGGCAAACAGCGTTTCCATGGTCGGCTTGTCGGTGGCGCTCTGCTGGGCCGGTTTCGGAATGGTGAAGATCAGCAGACCGGCCACCAGCATCAGCACGGAGGCAACGGCGTAAGCGGCTTCGGCCGAGACGCCATAGAGCAGGCCGCCGGCGACCGGGCCGACAATGGTCGCAGTTTGCCAGGCGGACGAGTTCCAGGCGATCGCATTGCCGAAATCTTCCGGCGGAACAAGGTTGGCGAACAGCGACGACGAGGCCGGCCCATAAAAAGCGCGCGCCAGGCCGAACATAGCCAGCACGATGAAGATCGGCAGCGGGCTGACGAGACCGCGCAGCGTGAAGTACAACAGGACAAGCGCACAACCTGCCTCGACTACCGTCGCCAGCGCCATGATCAGGCGGCGGCCGAAACGGTCGGCGACAACGCCGGTGACCAGCACCAGCAGCAGCGACGGCAGGAACTGGACGATGCCGACAATGCCGAGATCGAAGGGATCGCGCGTCAGATCATAGATCTGCCAGCCGACGGCGACGGACACGATCATGGTGGCGAAGGTGGTCAGGAAACGCGCCGCCCAATAGCTCAGGAAGGAGCGATGGCGGAAGGCGGCGTAACGCCGGTCAGGCGGTGTATGGGAATGGGACGTCATGGATACAGGCCCCGTTGCTTGCATTGGCCGGCGGGGCACTTCCCGGAAATGGGCGCTGTTCCGGCCAATGAAACTTATCAAAGTTCGGGGCGCGTATGCGTGAAAATCGGGCCTGGATCAAGCGGTTTTCCAGCCGCTCGCCCGATTGCACGCGCACGTTACTGCCTCAGCGCGGCGGTGATGGCGTCGAGGCCGCCCTGTAATTCCGCCTCTTTCGGCCAGCCGAAACCGACGCGGAAGAAGCGCTTGGGCATATCGAACCAGTGGCCGGGACCGACATAGGTGCCGTGGTTTTCCAAGAGATTGACGTAGAAACGGTCGAGGTCGAAGTCTGGACTGACATTGAGCCTTGGAAATCCGACGACGCCGCCTTGTGGCCGCACCCAGTCGACCAGCGGCTCGCGGTCGATCCAGGCTTGCACGATGTCGCGGCGTTTCGCCATCTCGGGCAGCAGCGCGGCCAAGAAAGCGTCGCGGCGCTCCAGCATGCCGCGCGCAATGCTTTCGTCGATGACGCTGCCGCAAATGCCGATCTGCTCCTTGGCGGCGAGGAAGCGCTCCTGCAGTTCGGCATTGCTGGTGATCAGCCAGCCAATGCGGATGCCGGGAATGCCGAAGGCTTTCGACAGCGACGAGACGCTGATCGCCTTGGGGCTGAGAGAAGCCGCCGCCGGCAGGCGCTGTCCATAGGAGAGGTCGCGATAGGTCTCGTCGACCAGCAGATGGCAGCCGCTCGCTTCGGCCAGCGCAATCAGCGCGTCGAGATCGGCCCGGCCCATCATGGTGCCGGTCGGGTTGTGCGGGCAGGTGACGCTGATCAGCTTGGTGTTCGGTTGCATGCTGGCGGCGACGCGGCCGAAATCGATGGCAAAGCCTGCGTCGAAATCGAGATCGACATAGGAGATGGCGCAGCCGATCGCCTTGGGGGTCTCGATGTTGGTGGCGTAGTTCGGCCGGACGACGACAAGGTGGTCGCGCTCCGACAGAAGCGAGGTCGAGATGATGAAGAGCGCGCCCGCCGCACCGGCGGTCACCAGAACATCGTCAGCGGAGATGCCTTTGTCTTGCGCTGCGATCAGCGCCCGCAACTCCTTGTCGCCGCGATGCTCGCCGTAGAACAGCATGAGATCCGGCAGCGACAGGCCGACGTCGGAGAGTTTCTGATCGGCGATCGAGCTTTCGGAGAGATTGAAGCGGATGCGATCGTAGCCGTATTCCTCCGGCGCCTCTTTCTCGATCACCATTCTGGCGTAGTTCATCGCTGCTCCCCCAAAGCAATCTCTGTGGTGTACAAAAGCACGAAGCCTGCCAAGGCTCATTCGCTGGCAGGCTTCTGTTCCAATCGTCCAAACGATTGGCTCAGCGCCGAGGCGCTGAGCCCACTCAGGCCGGGACTTTGGCCTTCCGACCCTTGGCTTTGGCTGGCGGCGCCACTGCGGCCTTGCGGCCGAGGCCGATCGACTTGGCCAGCTCGGAGCGCGACGCCGCGTAGTTGGGGGCAACCATCGGATAGTCGGCCGGCAGGCCCCATTTGGTACGATAGGCTTCCGGCGTCAGGTTGAAATGGACGCCGAGATGGCGCTTCAGCGATTTGAATTTTTTGCCGTCCTCGAGGCAGATGATGTAGTCCGGCGTCACCGACCGCTTGGGATTGACGGCCGGGATCTGCGGCGCCGCCACTGGGGCCGGCGGCTGGCTGAGCCCGCCGATCGACGCCGCAACGCTGGCGATGAGATCGCTCAGGCCGGCAACGGGCAAGCGGTTCTTCTCGACGTAAGCGGACACGATATGGGCGGTAAGCTCGAGCAGGTCGATGTCCTTGTCAGAGTCGTTGCTGTCGTCGGCCAATTTATCTCTCCGTCGCTAGGGGGGTGGCGGAAACTCCCAGAGTGGTCCCAGCGGAGCCGGAAATCCGCTCTAGTCATTTGTCTTGCCGCATATGTGCGGTTGCGCCAGATGATTCCATCCGGTGCCACCGATCTAATCGCCAAATCTGCGTAACGCAATGACTTCGTATCGCGCCACACGTCATTTTGAACAACTATACTGAATTTTAATACTATCAGACGATGAGCGCCTTGTCGCGCCATAGTCGAAAACCGCCCTCGAAAGCGCGCGTATTGTCGCCGCGCCTGGATGTGGCGGGCAATTCATCCAGTCTGTCGACATTGCCGCCGCCGATGACGACATAATCCGGCTGCAGCGCCGCACGCAGCCGCCCGACGACGTCGAAAACGTATTTGCGCCATTTCTTCTTGCCGTATTTCTCCAGGCCGCGCTCGCCGACATAATCTTCGAAACTGCCGCCCTTGCGGTACGGCAGATGCGCCAGTTCCATCGGCTGGCCGACATTGTTGAGGATCATCGCCGCGCCCAGGCCGGTGCCGAGGCCGAGGAACAGCATGCGCCCGCCATCGTAGCTGCCGATCGCCTGCAGCAGCGCGTCGTTGACGACCTTGACCGGCTTGCCGAAGGCGGCGGCAAAATCGTAGCCGTCCCAGCCCTTGCCGAGATTGGCGGGATCGAGCGAAGGCCTGTTGTGCCTGACCGGGCCGGGATAGCCCATCGAGATCACGTCATAGGCCAGCCCTTCGGCCAGCGTCTTCACCGTGGCGACCATCTGCTGCGGTGTCAGGTCCGGTCCGGAATCGGCTCGGCGCATCTCGCCGCCTGCGCTGGTGAGGATTTTCACATGCGAGCCGCCGACATCGATCGTCAGCACGATCGGTTCGGCCTTGGCCTTCGCGGGCCTGGCTGCCTTGGCCATGTCGTTTCCTCCGCTCACTTGGCGCATTCCCCCGTTTCAGGGAACGGGGGAACGCTCCAACTCTTTGTTTTTACGCAATTCCGGACGGAAAAACCGCTCGCACCTTCCTGAATTGCTCAACTCGGATTGATCCAGCCGTTGGGCGGCCCGAAGCTGGCCATGGCGTCGGCCGGCCCCCAGGTCTTCGGCTCATACATATGCGGCGGCGTGGTGTCGCCGAGCACCGGGCCGACAATGCGCCAGGCAAGCTCGCTGGCATCCTGGCGGGTGAACAATTGGCCATTGCCGTTCATGGCATCGCCGATCAGCCGCTCATAGGGCGGCATGTCGCCCTTCGAATCGTCGAGCGCGGTGAGCTCGACCTGCTCGCCGACCATGTCGTCGCCGGGTGCCTTGCGTTGCGCGCCGATCGAGATCGCCACCTGCGGGTCGATGCGGAAGCGCACGTAATTGGCGTCGCTGGGCTTGATCGGATCGAAGACGTCCAGCGGCGGCCGCTTCAGCCGCACGATCACTTCGGTCACATGCACCGGCATGTTCTTGCCGGTGCGGATGAAGAAGGGCACGTCCTGCCAGCGCCAGGTGTCGACCATGAAGCGCACGGCGGCAAAGGTTTCGACCGGCGAGTTCGGCTTCACGCCGGGTTCAGCGAGATAGCCTGTGAACTGGCCGCGCACGACGTCGTCCTTGGTCAGCGTGCGGATGGCGCGCAGCACCTGCACCTTCTCGTCGATCAGATCGTCGGCCGAGCGGCCGACCGGCGGTTCCATGGCGAGCAGCAAAAGGATGTTGAGCAGATGGTTCTCGATCACATCGCGGATAGCGCCGACATCGTCATAGAATTTGCCACGGCCTTCGACGCCGAAGTCCTCGGCCATGGTGATCTGTACGCTTTCGACGAAGTTGCGGTTCCAGATCGGCTCGAGAAAGGAATTGGCAAAGCGGAAATAGAGCAGGTTCTGGATCGCCTCCTTGCCGAGATAATGGTCGATGCGGAAGATCGACTGCTCTTCGAACACCAGATGCAGCACGCGGTTCAGCCAGCGCGCCGATTGGAGATCGTGGCCGAACGGCTTTTCCACCATCAGCCGCGCGCCATGCGCGGTACCGGATTGCTCCAGCCCCTGGACGACGGTCTCGAACATGGTCGGCGGCACCGCCATATAGTGCAGAGGCCGCTGCGCCGAGCCGAGCGCCGTCTTCAGCTTCTCGAAGGTCGCGCCGTCGCGGTAGTCGCCGCTGACATAGCGCAGCAGACTGGCGAATTTGGCGAAGATCTTTTCGTCGATCTTGCCGAGAGCGTTGACGATGCCGTCGCGGGCCCTCGCCTGCAATTGGTTGATGTCCCAGGCATCGAAGGCGACGCCGATCACCGGCTCGGTCAGCGTCCCCTTGGCTACCATCTGGTAGAGGGCCGGAAATATCTTCTTGTGGGCAAGGTCGCCGGTTGCTCCGAAGAGCACCAGCGTGTCGGACCGTTCCGGGCTCATCTTGCGCGTCTCCCCTGCGGCCTTCACTTGCCGGCCTTTGGCTTTTCGACATGGCCGCCAAAGGCATAGCGCATGGCCGACAGCAGCTTGTCGGCGAATTCGGATTCGCCCTGCGAGGAGAAGCGGTCGAACAAAGCCGAGGACAGAACCGGCGCCGGCACGCCGGTGTCGATCGCCGCCTTCAGCGTCCAGCGTCCTTCGCCGGAATCGGAGACGCGGCCGCCGAACTGGGCCAATGCCGGGTCGCTCTTCAGTGCGCCGGCGGTGAGGTCGAGCAGCCACGAGCCGATCACACTGCCATGGCGCCAGACCTCGGCCACCTGCGGCAGGTCGATGTCGAACTGATAGTATTGCGGGTTTTCCAAAGGGCTGGTCTCGGCGTCCGCAGTGCGCTGTCTTTTGCCGGCATTGGCCGATTTCAGGATGTTCATGCCTTCGGCGTAGGCGGCCATGACGCCATATTCGATGCCGTTGTGGATCATCTTGACGAAATGACCGGCGCCGCTCGGTCCGCAATGCAGGTAGCCAAAAGGTGCGGTTCCGCCCGCCTTGTCGGGCGTGGCGCCGGCATCGGCGCCGGGCGCCAGCGTGGCGAAGATCGGATCGAGGTGTTTGACCGCCGTATCGGGGCCGCCGATCATCAGGCAATAGCCGCGCTCCAAGCCCCAGACGCCGCCGCTGGTGCCGACATCGACATAGTGCAGGCCCTTGGCCGCAAGCTCGGCCGCCTGGTCGACAGCGTCGTGATAATAGGAATTGCCGCCGTCGATGATGATGTCGCCGGGCTCCATCAATGCTGCCACCTGGTCGGCGATCTTGCCGGTGATCGCCGCCGGCAGCATCAGCCAGGCGCTACGCGGCTTGGACAGCTTGCCGACGAACTCTTCCATGGAGGCGGCGCCGATGGCGCCATCGGCAACCAGGCCGGCAACGCTTGCCGGGTTGATGTCGTAGACGACGCATTCATGGCCGTCGCGCATCAGGCGGCGCACCATGTTGGCGCCCATCCTGCCCAGTCCCATCATTCCGATCTGCATGGTCTTGTCCTAGTCGCTTGAGGAAAGAAAAGAAAATTGCTGGCGAGTTAGTTCTCAATGCCGACGGTGAAGTCGACATTCTCCCAACGGTCGCCGTCGGGCCAGAAAAAAGTGAAGACGATCGTATTACCTCGCGGAATATCGGCCACCGGCAGATCCGCCAGATGGACGCCAAAGACATTCACGGACGTGCTGATTTCATGGCTGGTCTGCCACTGGTCGCCGCTCCAGCGGATCAGTGCCGGCTGCAGCAGTTCAACCCGCAGCGTCTTGCCGGCTTCCATGGTGCGCAGCCTGTTGTTGAAGCGCCATATCCTCAGCGGCGAGCCGGTCTTGTCCCTGACATAGCGCTTGACGCCTTGCGGCGGCATGTCGAAGACGGCGCCGTCGCGGAGCGAGCGCAACAGCTTGATGTGTTCCGAATGCGCCCAGACCAGCGGCATGGCGCTGCCCGACGGCCTGCCCAGCCACAATTCGCGCTCCGGTATGTCGGCGCCGTCCCAGACCTGTTCCGGCAGCAGACCGCCCACGCCAGCCGAAGCCTCGAATGTCCTGAGCAGGCTTGCCGCCTTGGCCTTGTTACCGGCGGCCAGCTCGTAGTGGGCGCGTTCGCCGGCCAGCAACGGCCAGGGCCGGCCCTGGCCGTTGCCGTCGAAGGGGGCGCCGTCGGCGTGTTCGCCATAACCGTCGCTGGTGTAGCGGTACCATATAGGCCCTTGCGGCAGGTCGCAGCGCAGTTGCGCGTCGATGATCTTGACCGTGCCGACGATGCGCGGATCGTCCGCGGCCCTGAGGCCGAAGCGGACCAGCGCCAGCGCGTCCGGGCTGACAATCGCTTCGGCCGGCTTGTCGGTATCGCCCGGCGGACGGTTCTTGATCGGTACGAAGCCGTCCTTCGGCGATGCGGCGCCTGAACCGTCGGCCGGCGCGATGCGGATGTAGTAGCCGTCGACGCCAGCCTCGTGGCACTCCGGTGTGCCGCTGACATAGGTCCAGCGCTCGATCTGGTCGTTCCAGTAATCCGCGACCTCGCGCAAATAGTTAGCCGGCTCCGGTTTTCCGTCAACGTCGAACAGATCGGCGGCGCCAAGCAGTGCCGATATTTCGACGGCGAGCGTGAATGGGCTGTAGCCGGCATCCTCCTCCCAGCGGTCCTGCCCGGTGACGGGGCCGTTGCGCACGACATAGGACGCTGCTTTCTCGACCATCGGCATGAAGGCGGCGAGCTTTGCGCGCGGCAGGTGGCCGGCGCGGTGCAGCGCATCGGCAAGCAGCAGCGGGAAGGCGCATTCGTCCATCTGGATGCCCGGCCAATAGAGCGAGCCGTCGAGCCACACATTTTGTGGCCAGTGGCCGTCCGGCTGCTGGATGGAACAGAGATAGGCGAGGATCTCAAGCGCCTGCGCCGGATCGCCGGCGGCGAGGAAGCCGCCCGCAGTTTCCACAAGGTCGCGCGGCCAGACCAGATGATATCCGCCAAGGTCGTCGTCGCCCTTGCTCGCTCCCCAGGGGATCGACAGGCTGGCAACGGCCGCGCCGGGCCTCGCCAGCGACAGGTGCGTCGCCAGCACCGCTGTGCTGACGCGGTAGGTGTTGAGGCCGGATGCATCATGGTGGTCGAGCGGCGTCAGGCCTGCCTGCCATTTCCGCCATTTCGCGACATAGGCCTTTGCCGCCGGCTCAAAACCGCGTTTCAGGCTGGCGGCGGCGTTTTCGGCGGCTTCATCCGGCGTCGCCCCAAACCCAAGCGCAAGCAAGGCTTTGCTGTTGGCTAAGGAAAAGCCGATCTCGCCGGTCAGCGCGACATTGCCGTCCTCCGCGCTTTGGCAGGCCGGATCGAGCCGGCCGGCGCGGCTGAGTTGCTGCCAGCCGTCGGAAAAGCCTGCATAGCCGGCCGAGCAGTCGCCCCAGGGCAGCGAGGAGGCAAGCGCCAGGCAGACGCCGCGCCCGGACGCAAACAGCATCGGCTTGCCCTTGTGCTCGCCGATCCAGGCGGTGTTGGCCATGCCGGCATTGACCAGATGCGGCGCCAGCAGGGCGTAGACGCGGTAGTCCGTGGCCACGCCCTCGAGTGCCGTGAAGCTGGTTTCCTGCAGCAAGGCCGGGCGCGCCGGATCCGCCAGGATGCGCTTTTCGACCCGGTAACAGGCCGTCGCGTTGACCAGCCGGTAGGCGGGCACGCCGTCCTCGAACGGCTCGATGGCATGTGTGGCGTCACGCTTCTCCTCGGAAAACCAGCCGCCGGGACCGGTGACCAGCAGTCCCATGTCGCGCGTGCAGGCGCTGTCGAGGCCGGGATAGTAGACTTCATTGACGATGCCATGGCTGAGCGTGAACCAGACGCGGCTCGCCGTTGAAAGCGCGGCACCTACGCCGCTCTTGGCGCTTGACGTCCAGCGCGCCGGAATTCCGGGCGCGCCCATTCTTTTGGGTGCACTGGGGGGAAGGGTCGGCGGCGTCGCTGCCATGCATGGTCTCCTGGGCCCTTCCCTAAACCAGCAGGCGAAGGCTTTTCAATCATCGCACCTGAAGTTGATCGCCAAAGCGTAACCGATCGCAGTTGACAAGCGAGCTCATCTGCATTTGTCTGACAATAGATAAAAAACAGGCAGACAACGCCAAAACCATCTGCAACAGTCGGCGGGCCGACAATCTATGGGAGGATTATGACATGAAGACACTGCTCGTCCTGAGCGCTCTGGCGGCGATGCTCGCCTCGGGCACGGCGCTTGCCGACACCAGCGGCAAGAAGATCGCCTTCTCCAACAATTACGCCGGCAATTCGTGGCGCCAGGCGATGCTCGACAGCTACGGCATCGTCACCAAGAAGGCGGTGGAGGATAAGATCGTCGGCGCCGCCGACATCTTCACCACCGCCGACAAGGAAGTGCCGACCCAGGCTGCCCAGGTGCAGAACCTGATCCTGCAGGGTTATGACGCCATCGTCATCAATGCCGCATCGCCGGATGCGCTGAACGGCGCCATCAAGCAGGCCTGCGATGCCGGCATCGTCGTCGTCTCCTTCGACGGGACGGTCACCGAACCTTGCGCCTACCGCGTCGTCGTCGACTTCAAGGATATGGGCAAGCAGGAAGTCGAGCAGATGGCCAAGTTCCAGCCCAAGGGCGGCAATTTGCTGGAAATCCGCGGCCTTGCCGGCACCTCGATCGACGATGCCATCCATGCCGGCATCCTCGAAGGCGTCGCCGCCCATCCCGAGTTCAAGATCGTCGGTTCGGTGACCGGCGACTGGGACCAGACGACGGCGCAGAAGGCGGTCGCGACGATCCTGCCTTCGTTGCCCGACATCGTCGGCATCGTCGACCAGGGCGGTGACGGTTATGGCGCGGCACAAGCCTTTGCCGCCGCAGGCAAGCCGCGTCCGACCATCATCATGGGCAACCGCCAGGACGAGCTGAAATGGTGGAAGGAGCAGAAGGACAAGGATGGCTACCAGACCTGGTCGGCCTCGATCGCGCCCGGCGTGTCGTCGCTGGCCTTCTGGGTGGCGCAGCAGGTGCTCGACGGCCGCACCGACATTCCGCATGACCTTTTGGTGCCGTATCTCGCCTTTACCCAGGACAATTTCGAGACCGAGCTGCCGAAAATCAAGGAGGGCGGCGTCGCCACCCACGAATACAGCCAGGAAGACGCAATCGCGGCGATCAAAGCCAATATCAAGTGATGCATTGCATTCATTGCCAGCGGCATGACCGACCGGATATCGTTGAGCATGCCTGAGGCCAATACGGACATCATCAGACTGGGCGGCGCCGAAAAACAAATCGGCGCCGCCCATTTGGACATCATCAGGCTGAACGGCGCCGAAAAACATTTCGGCGCCGTTCGGGCGCTTAACGGCGTCGATTTTTATGTCGCATCAGGCGAATGCGTCGGGCTGGTCGGCCACAACGGCGCCGGCAAGTCGACGCTGATGCATATGGTGGCCGGTACACTGCAGCCCGATGGCGGTGAGATCGCGGTGCGTGGCAATGCCGAAACCGACTACTCGGTGGCGCGCGCGCTGAAACTCGGCATACGCTGCGTGTTCCAGGAACTGTCGCTCTGCCCTAACCTCAGTATCGCGGAGAATACGCGCATCAACCATCCGGCGCTCACCGGCTTCGGCTGGCGACGCAAGGCGGCTGCTCTCATTGCCGCCAAGCTGGACGAAATCTTTCCGGATCACGGCATCTCGGCGGACGACATTGCCGGCGATCTCTCCATCGGCCGGCGGCAGATGGTCGAGGTGGCGCGCGCCTTCACGGTGACGCGCGATCCGCTCGACCTGGTCATCCTCGACGAGCCGACCTCTTCGCTGGACGCGCATACTGCGGGCCAGCTGCTTGCCTTCGTGCGCCGTTTCGTCGCCACCGGGGGCAGCTGCATCCTGATCTCGCATGTGCTGGGCGAGGTGCTGCAGAATGCCGACCGCATCGTGGTCATGCGCGACGGCAAGGTGGTCGCCACGGACGTTGCAAAAGCGTTCGACCGCGACCGGCTGGTGACGACGATGGGCGGCGCGGAAGCGCGCGAGAAGATCGCGGCGGAGATCGCCGCCAGGCCGGCGGCGGGCCCGCTCAGGGTGCGGGCGCGGCCCGAGCGGCAGCAGGACGGCAAGGAGCTTGTCGCCCGCGCCGGCGAGATCATCGGGCTTGCCGGGCTTGCCGGCCATGGCCAGACCGACCTGTTGCTGGCGATCTTTGCCGCCGCGACGCGTAGAAGGCTTGATATCGAGGTGACCGCCCCGGTGGCGCTGGTGGCCGGAGACCGCCAATCGGACGGCATTTTCCCGCAATGGTCTATTGCCGAAAACATCGGCATCCGCTCGCTGGCGCGGCTGCGCAAAGGGTTGCTGATCTCGCCGCAGCGCGAGGCCGAGCTTGCTGAGTTTTGGAAGCAGAAGATCGGCATCCGCACGCCTGACATGACCAACAACATCTTCTCGCTGTCCGGCGGCAACCAGCAGAAGGCGCTGTTTGCCCGCGCACTGGGTTCCGATGCGCAGATCGTGCTGATGGACGATCCGATGCGCGGCGTGGACATCGGCACCAAGCTCGAGGTCTACGATCTCGTGCGCGAGGAGGCGGCCAAGGGCCGGACCTTCCTCTGGTACACCACCGAGACCGAAGAGCTCGACAATTGCGACCACATCCATGTCTTCAAGAACGGCCGCATCGTCGCCAATCTCACGCGCGACGAGCTGACCGAGGAAAAGATCATCCAGTCCTCATTCGGCGACGCGGCCTGAGATGACGGCAGTCGCTCCCGGCCCTACGTCCTCGCCGCGCAGCAGCGCGGCCCGCGCGCGCCTGCTGCGCAGCCTGTTGCCGGCGCTGTCGCTGGCGCTGGTGGTTATCGCCATCGCCTGGCTCAACCCACGCGCCATCAGCTATTTCGGCTTCAGCCTGATGTTGAACCTCGCTATTCCGATCGCGCTGGCGACGATCGCCCAGATGTTCGTCATCGCCGGCAATGAGCTCGATCTGTCGATCGGCACCTTTGTCGGCTTTGTCGGCTGCGTCACCGCGACCTGGCTGAAGGACGCGCCGCTGCTCGGCGTGATCATCCTGCTCGGCTCCATAGGCGTTTATGCGCTGCTCGGCGCACTGATCCATCTGCGCAATCTGCCGTCGATCGTGGTGACGCTGGGCATGAGCTTCGTCTGGCAGGGGCTTGCCATTCTGGTGCTGCCCAAGCCCGGTGGCAAGGCGCCGGACTGGCTCTTGTCGCTGATGGCCTTCAAGCCGCCCTTCATTCCGTTCCCTATCATCGCCGCGCTGGCGATCGCAGCGGTGGTGCATTTTGGGCTGATGCGCACCTCCTATGGCGTCATCCTGCGGGGATCCGGCGGCAATCCGGCGGCGCTCAGGCGCGCTGGCTGGTCGCTGCTTCGAACCAAGATCGTGCTGTTTGCGCTGACCGGCCTGTTCGGCGTTCTGTCCGGCATGGCGCTGATCGGCATCACCACCTCGGCCGACGCCAATATCGGCAATGGCTACACGCTGCTGGCGATCGCCGGCGTCATTCTCGGCGGCGGCGAGTTCGTCGGCGGCCGGGTGTCGCCGATCGGCGCCGTGCTCGGCGCGCTGACACTGGCGCTGGCGGCATCGCCTCTGCTCACCTTCATGCACATTCCGCCGGATTGGCAGGTCGCCGCCAACGGCGCCATCCTGATCATCGTGCTGGCAGCCCGCGTCCTGATCAGCCGCAGGGAGAGGTAGCGATGACGCTGGTTAAATCGCTGGCCGCCAAACCCTGGATATGGTCGTTCATCGGCGCGATGTTCGTCTGGCTGGCGACCATCGCTTTCACCGGCGGCTATGGCGGCGGTGGCATGGTCACGGCGGCACTGTCGCTGGCGGTGTTCACCGTCATCGTCGGAGTCGGCCAAATGTTCGTCATCACGCTCGGGCCAGGCAATGTCGACCTGTCGCTGCCGGCCAATATCGGGCTCGCCAGTGCCGTCGCCATGAAGGTCATGGGCGGCAGCGATTCCATGATCGTGGTCGGGCTGCTCGCCGCGCTCGCCTGCGGCGCCGCCATCGGTGCCGTCAACTATCTCCTGATCTGGGCGCTGAGGATCCCGCCGATCATCGCCACTCTGTCGGCCAGCTTCATCATCCAGTCGATCGACATCAGCTATGGGCGTGGCCTGCAGATCAAGCCGCCGCCCGGCTTTGCCGATTTTGCGAACTGGCAAATCCTGGGCATTCCAGTGCTGGCGATCCTTACCGTATTGTTCAGCATCGGTGCGGCCATCGCCTTGCAGCGCATGATCTATGGCCGCTCGGTGCTGGCGATCGGCCAGAACATCCGCGCCGCGTGGCTTGCCGGCGTCAATGTCGGCCGCACCCGCTTCCTGACTTACACGCTGTCGGGCGCGCTCGGCGGCATGGACGGGGCGCTGCTCGCCGGCTATTTCCGCGGCGCCAATGTCGATATCGGCAACGAGTACCTGCTGGCCTCGATCGCCGTCGTCGTCATCGGCGGCACCTCGGTCGCCGGTGGCAAGGCCAATGTTCCCGGTGTCTGGGGCGCGGCGCTGTTCCTGGTACTGCTTCTGACCATGCTCAACACGTTCGGCGTCAGCGCCGGCGTTCGGCTGTTGCTGACCGGGCTGATCATCGTCGGCGTCATCACCGTAGCCGGCGGCGAGAAAGCGGTACGCTAGCGCCGGCTCCTGCCAGCGACACCGCCAAATTTGACCATGTGGACAAAAGTCCGCACCCGTTCCATAGTTCCGCGTCTGATTTCGGAACAGCCGGCTCGACACGGCTGTCAAACAGAGGGGCACTAGATGGAAAACCGGAAAAACAAATCGCAATCGACCGGCCTGTCGCGGCGCGACGTGCTGGAACTCGGCGCACTTGGCTTGGCCGCAGCCATGCTGCCGGGTGCAGCCTTCGCCAAGGACAAGAAGCTGAAGGTGGCGGCGATCTTCGCCACGCCGATCGAGGAGCCGTGGGACAACCAGATCCACGTCGCCCTGCAGAAGGCCGAGAAGGAACTCGGCATCGAATACAAATGGTCGGAAAAGGTGCAGACCGCCGATTTCAGCCGCGTCATGCGCGAATATGCGCAAGGCGGGTATCAGCTGGTGCTGGGCGACGCCTTCGCCGCCGAGCGTGAATCGCGCCGCACGGCAAAGCAGTTCCCGAAGACGGCATGGCTGTTCGGCTCGGGCGCCGGGCCGGCCGAGCCCAATTTCGGCGTCTTCGACAACTGGATCCACGAACCGGCCTATCTCTCCGGCATGATCGCCGGCAAGATGTCGAAGTCGGGCACGATCGGCGCGGTGGCGGCCATGGGCATTCCGGAAGTGAACCGGCTGGTCAACGCCTTCTTTGCCGGCGCCAAGGAGGTCAATCCCAACATCAAGAAGAAGGTCGCCTTCATTGGCTCGTTCTTCGATCCGCCCAAGGCCAAGGAAGCGGCGGTCGCCCAGATCGATGCCGGCGTCGATGTCATCTATGCGGAGCGCTTCGGCGTCATCGAGGCGGCGGTGGACAAGAAGATCCTCGCCATCTCCAACATGTCCGACCAGTCGAGCCTCGGCCCCGACACGGTCATAACCGGGCCGGTCTGGGACATGTATCCGACGGTCGAGCAGGCGATCAAGCTGGTCAAGGCCGGTGTCTTCACCGCGCAGGACTATGGCGATTTCTCGCGCATGGCCAAGGGCGGGTCGTTCCTGGCGCCCTACCATAAATTCGACAAGACGCTGCCGGCGGATGTGAAGGATCTGGTCGAGAAGAAGAAGGCCGAGATCCTGGAAGGCAATTTCCGGGTGGATGTCGACGAGAACACGCCGGTTTCGGATTAGCTCGGCGTACCCCTCCCCCTTGAGGGGAGGGTGGCCCGCAGGGCCGGGTGGGGTCCTCCGCGAAGTGCTCCATCCTGCTAAGTCATAGGTTGAGGCAGTTGAGGTGACCCCACCCGCCTCGCTTCGCTCGGCACCCTCCCCTCGAGGGGGAGGGGTATCTCCGCAGGAGCACCTTTGTCCGCCCCTCTCATCGAAATGCGCGCCATCACCAAGAGCTTCGGCGCCGTCAAGGCGAATGAGGCTGTCGATCTAAGCGTCGCCCCAGGTGAGATCCTCGGCCTGCTGGGCGAAAACGGCGCCGGCAAGACGACGCTGATGAATGTGCTGTTCGGCGCCTATGCGCCGGATGCCGGCGAAATTCTTATCCAGGGCAAGACCGTGCGGATCACCAGTTCGGCCGATGCGCTGGCCGCCGGCATCGGCATGGTGCACCAGCATTTTCATTTGGCGCCAAGGCTGACGGTCCTGGAAAACCTTCTGATTGGCATTCCCGGCAAATCCGGCCGCATCGACCGCGCCGGCGGACTTGCCCGGTTGTCCGACATCAGACGTCGGCATGGGCTGACGCTGGACCCCAACCTGCCTGTCTCCGCGCTGTCGGTCGGCGAGCAGCAGCGGCTCGAAATCGTCAAGGCGCTGTTTCGCGGCGCCAGGCTGTTAATCCTCGACGAGCCGACGGCGGTGTTGGCGCCGAGCGAGGTCGACGGGCTGTTTTCGGCGCTGCGCTCGATGGCGGCGCAGGGGCTCGGCATCATCTTCATCTCGCATAAATTGAACGAGGTGCGGGCGCTCACCCATCGCTGCACCGTATTGCGGCACGGCCGCGTCGCCGGCCGTGTCGACGATCCGGCGAACACGACATCGGCAGAAATGGCGCAGCTGATGTGCGGCCATGAGATCGTGCCGCCGGCAAGAGGACCTTCGACCCCAGGCGCGGCGGTGCTGACGCTCGACGGTATTTCCACCTCACGGCATTCGGGGACGCCGCTGCGCGATGTATCGCTTGCCGTTCGCGCGGGCGAAATCCTCGGCATTGCCGGGGTCTCCGGCAATGGCCAGCGGGCGCTGGCCGAGGTGATTTCCGGCACGCGCGCGCCCGACGCCGGCGCGATGACGATAGCCGGCAAACCTGTTACGCGGTTCTCGCCGCGCGAGGTGCAGGCGCTCGGCCTTGGCCGCATCCCGGAAGACCGTATGACGACCGGGCTGGTCACCAATCTGCCGCTCGCCGATTCCATGGTGTTGCCGCGCATTGGTACTGCGGCTTTCAGCAGCCGGGGCCTGCTCAAGCCAGATGCGATCCGCGCCTTCGCCGAAGAACAGATCAAGGCCTATGACATCAGGTGCCCCGGGCCGATGACCCGCGCCGGCGCGCTGTCGGGCGGCAATCTGCAGAAGGCGCTGCTGGCGCGCGAACTGGCTTTCGACCCGAAGGTGCTGATCGTCTCGCAGCCGACGCGCGGCCTCGACATCGGCGCCGCCCGCTTCATCCACGAAAAATTCCTCGACATGCGCGCCAAGGGCTGCGGGATCATCGTCATCGGCGAAGATCTCGAAGAGCTGCTGGTGCTCTGCGACCGCATCGCGGTGATGTATGAGGGCCGCATCGCCGGCACGCTGGACAGCGCCGATGCGACCATCGCGCGGCTTGGGCTGCTGATGACCGGGGCGGAGGGGCATAGCTGATGTTCCGCCTCGAAGCCCGCAGTTCCACCCCCGCCTGGTTCAATCTCGCTTTGCCGCTGCTGGCCATCGGCGCAGCGCTGGTCCTGTGCAGCGGCCTCATCGCGCTGGCCGGCGCCGGCGTGCTTGAGGCCTATGGCGTGATGCTGTCGGCCTCGTTCGGCGACAGCTATGCCATCACCGAAACGCTGGTGCGCGCCGCCCCGATGATCTTCACCGGGCTGGCTGTGGCCGTCGCCTTCCGGGCCAAATTCTGGAACATCGGCGCCGAGGGCCAATTGCTGGCCGGCGCCGTGGCCAGCTGCTTCGTCGGCGCCATCCCAATGCCGGGTGCGCTGGCGATCCTGTCGATGGCGCTGGCGGGCGCTGCTGCCGGTGCCGCGGTAGCGCTGGTGCCCGCGACGCTCAGGGTCAAATTCAAGGTGGACGACGTCGTCAGTTCGCTGCTGCTCAATTCGGTCATCTACTATGCGCTGATGGCGCTGATCGAGGGGCCGTGGAAGGACTCGTTCAGCGGCTATCCGATCTCGCCGCCGATCGAGGATTCGGCGAATTTCCCGGTGCTGCTCGAAGGCACAAGGCTGCATCTGGGTGTCATCGCCGCGTTGATCGCGGCCCCGTTGATCTGGTTCCTGATCGTGCGCACCACGCTCGGCTTCCGGATCAGGGTCACCGGCGAAAGCCCGGAAGCCGCCCGCTATGGCGGCATACATGTCGAGCGGGTGCTGATCTCGACGGCGCTGCTGTCGGGCGCGCTGGCCGGGCTTGCCGGCGTCGGCGAGGTCGGCGGCGTGCATTTCCAGGTGATGAGCGACATTTCGCCGGGCTATGGCTATTCCGGCATCGTCGTTGCCATGCTGGCCAGGCTCAATCCGCTCGGCGTCGTACCGGCGGCGATCTTCCTGGCCGCCGTGATGACCGGCGCCGAAGCGATGTCGCGCGCCACCGGCGTGCCGGCGTTCCTCAGCGATGTCATCCAGGGCACGGCGCTGCTCGCCATGCTTGTGGCGCTGCTGTTCACGGCCTATCGCATCCGCCGCGTCGGCGCCTTATGAGCGCGGTGTTCGAACAGATCTTTCAGGTCGGCTTCCTCGCCGCCATTATCCGCATCGCCACGCCGCTGGCATTTGCCACGCTGGGCGAGATGTTCTCCGAGCGGGCCGGCGTGCTCAATCTCGGTATCGAAGGCATCATGCTGCTCTGCGCGATGACCGGCTTCACCGCCGCCAGCCTCAGCGGCAGCCTGTGGCTCGGCGTGCTGGCCGCGGTGTTGACCGGCATGGCGATGAGCGCGCTGCATGCGCTGTTCACGGTGGCGCTCGGCCTCAGCCAGCATGTCTGCGGCATCGGCGTTACTTTGTTCTCGTCCGGCCTTGCCTATTTCCTCTACCGTCTGACCTTCGGCCAGCAATCGGTGCCGCCCAGCATCAAGGGTTTTCAGACGGTGCCGATCCCGCTGCTGTCGGATATTCCGGTTCTGGGGTCAGCGGTTTTCAACCAGTTTGCGCTGGTCTACTTGGCAATCATTGCCATCCCGCTCGCTGCTTTCGTGCTCTACCGCACGCCTTGGGGGCTGTCGGTGCGGATGGTCGGCGAGAACCCGCGCGCCGCTGATTCCGCTGGGGTCAGCGTCATCGCCACGCGCTTCCAGGCGGTCATCCTCGGCGGTGCGCTGATGGGGCTTGCGGGCACCTTCCTCACCATGGCACAGTTCAACGCCTTCACCTTTGGTGTCGTGTCGGGCCGTGGCTGGGTGGCGATCGCGCTGGTCGTGTTCGGCCGCTGGGACCCGTGGCGCTCTGCGGGCGCGGCGCTGCTGTTCGCCTTCGTCGATGCGCTACAATTGCGCATGCAGGCGAGCGGCCTCGGGCATATTCCCTATGAGGCGTTCTTGATGCTGCCCTTTATTTTCACCATCGTCGCGATGGCCGTGATGTCACGCAACGCGGTTGCGCCGTCGGCGCTGCTGAAGCCGTTTCGACGAGAAGAGCGGTAAGGCGAGTAGGACTTGGCGCCCTTCCTCTCCCTCCGGGGGAAGAGGTGGCGCTGCGAAGCAGCGCCGGGCCGGCAACCCCCCTCCCCATTGTTCCCACCGGGCGCCCTTAAATCTCCCTTCCCCCACGTGGCGCCCCCCCCCCCTGCGCGCTTCGCTCGACACCTCTCCCCCGATCGACGGGGGAGAGGAAGGGCGCCAAGCCTGGGATACTCACATCGCCGTAAAACCATTATCGACAAACAGATGCGTGCCATTGACGAAGCTGGACTCATCGCTGGCGAGGTACAGCGCTGCCTTGGCCACTTCCTCCGGCTCACCGATGCGGCCCTGCTGTGCGGCCAATGCGGCGTCCGACACGTCGACGCCGAGCTTGCCGAGATCGGCGACCTCGCGCAGGCCGTGCGGCGTGCGGATGAAGCCGGGACAGACGGCGTTGCAGCGTATGTTGCGGTCGCGGAATTCGACTGCGATGGCGCGCGCGAACATGTGGCAGGCGCCCTTGGTGGTGTCGTAGAGCACCTCCATGGGTGTGGCCGCCACAGCCGAGATCGACGAGGTGCAGACGATCGAACCGCCACCGGCAGCGATCATGCCCGGCAACACGGCGCGCGTCATCAGGAACATCGAGCGGACATTGACCGCATGCAGCCAGTCCCATTCCTGCACTGTCGTCTCCAGGAACGGCTTTATCACGATGGTGCCGGCATGGTTGAACAACACCGTGGCCGGGCCGAGCCTGGCAGTCGCCGCCTTCACTGCGGCCTCGACCTGCGCCTCGTCCGAGACGTCGGCCACCCAGTGTTCGGCGATATGTCCCCGCGCGCGTATCGCCGCCGCAATGGCTGCCGCCGCCTCGCCATTGCGGTCAATGATCGCCACCTTGGCGCCTTCGGCGGCGAACAATTCCGAGGCCGCTCCGCCCATTCCGGTCGCGCCGCCCGAGATGATTGCAATCTTGCCGGCTAGTCTTGTACCCATGTTCTGTTCCCCGTTCCCGATCGAAATAATCCGCATTTACGCCGGAATGGCGATGCTATCGTCTATGCAGACGTCGGCCAAGCTTGTCGCTCGCTTGTCTCCAACAGGGGTCTCCCAGCAATGCCAAACCAAATAACAAGGACTACTGAGAAAATCATTCTACATATCTCCAAAAAATAGCACTCGACAAAGTCTACTGATTTTATAGATTAATCCGCAAGACGGAGGTCGATATGTCCTATATCCAGAACGCCGAGACGGACCGCACCAGCCAGAGGCTGGCCAATAGCCAGGCTTTCCGCCCGGCCTATGCCGGCGCTTTCGCCTATCTCGTCTTTGCCCTTGCGTTCGTGTTCACCGGGGCAGTCGTGCTCGGCTTGATTCCCTGACCGATCAGGCCGAAAGGGTGGCGACCTAGCGCTTTCAGTGAGTGACCGGAGTTGATGAACCGAACGCGGACGCGCTTTGGCGCTGATGCTTGTTTTTACGCATGTCGTCGTCTCAAAACCGGGGGCGACATACATCCAACGTGATGGAGGAGATGGCAATGCCGATCGAGTTCACGCATGTTCCCGGTAAAACGCACGCCGCCGATGCCGGTTCGGCCGTACCGTTCTTCTATGATTTCGTCGAGACGGCGACCAAGCTGTCGCTGATCGAGGATTCCGGCTTCCAGAACATCGTCGTCGACGACCCGGCCGGGCTGTTGACCAATATGGACATCGCCGCCCAGGCGCTGGACCGCACCGCGTCGCTGGAAGTGGTGCTGACGCACTGGGCCGGCGTGATCGCGCCAGCCGTTGCGGCGCGGCAACTGGCGGCGCTCGACGCCAGGAGCGGCGGCCGGCTGGCGCTGAGGATGCTGAGCGAGCCGCTGGATGACGACGATGCCGAGACGCGTCCGGTCGGCCACACCGTGGTCTGGCAGCGAATCGACGAATATCTGGTGCTGCTGAAGCGGCTGTGGTCGAACGACCGGCCCTTCGACCATGAAGGTGCATTCTACAGCATCAAGGGTGGCTATGTGCCGCGCAAGGGGCCGCATGGCGTCGACGTGATCATCCGCATGGGTGGCCAGTCCGGCACCGCGCTCAAGGTCGCCGGCCGCCATGCCGACGTGTTTGAACTCACGGCTGGTTCGCTCGACGAGATCCGCCAGCTGATGGAACGGGCGCGCAGCGCCGCCGCCGAGCATGGCCGCGCCGGCAAGCTGCGTTTTGCGCTTCCGGTCCGGGTCCGCTCGGAGGGTGGCGCCTCTACCGTCGGCCACAAGGCGGTCGAACTTTCCGGACCACCGGCGCAGATCGCCCTGTCGCTGCTGCCCTATGCGGCGCTGGGCATCAGCGAGTTCATGATCGTCGGTGTCGACCGGCCGCGCGAGATCGCCAGCGTCGGCCGCGAGACGATCGCGCTCTTGCGCAACTCGCTGGCACGCCGGGAGGCGGAGGTGCCGCAGCCCGGCGCGTTTGCCTCGCGGGGCGGGTCGGATATTCACGCAGGGTGAATTTGCGGGTGGAATGAAAGCTATTTCGTAGCGTTCCTTCACACCCCCCTCTGCCCTGCCGGGCATCTCCCCCGCAAGGGGGGAGATTGGCAGCTTCGAGGTATCGCTCAGCTCTTCGACGTTGGAGAGTGGCGAAAGCGGTTGAGCACTTGATCTCCCTCCTTGCGGGGGAGATGGCCGGCAGGCCAGAGGGGGGTGCTGCCCCTCCAGCGTCAAATGGTTCCCAACGCCTTCGCTTTGGTAATCTAACCAGCTTTCCCACTCGACCGCTCCAGCGCCTCCAGCACCGCGCCAGATTCCGTCAGCGCACCAAACACCCCGTCCTCCACCGTCACCATATGCAGCGCCGCGTCATGCGCGTATTGGTCGCCGCTGGCGCAGGCGTCGGCGATGGTCAGGCACTGGAAATTGAGGTCGCAGGCCTCGCGCAGCGTCGTGTGCACGCAGACATCGGTCGTGCAGCCGGAAAAGATCAGATGGGTGATGCCGCGTGCGCGCAGCACAAGCTCCAGATCCGTATAGGTGAAGGCGCTGTTGCAGGTCTTGTCGACGATGATGTCGTGCGGCGCGACGTCGATCTCGGCGACGATCTGAAAGCCGGGGCCGGAGCGCAGCAGCACGTCGGTGCCTTCGAGACCCGCCCGCTTGCGGCGCCATCTCTCGTACGGCGTCATGTCGGCCATGTCGCCGCGATATCCCTGCATGGTGTGAATGATGGTGAGGCCGGCCGCGCGTGCCGCTGATATCAGTCGGTTGACCGTAGGCAGGATGGCGCGCAGCGGCGCGGGGTCATAACCCTTCCTGGCGAAATAGCCGGTCGGCGAGAGGAAATCCTCCTGCAGGTCGATGACCAGCAGCGCGGTGTTTGCCGGCACCAGCCGGCCGTCATAGGGGAAATCGAACGGTATCGCCTTGATCATCGTAGCCTGCCTCAATTGCTGCTCGGCATCGTGGCCCAGCAACCCTGGGCCGTCCATCCCTCGGTGCGACGACACTAGGTAGACCGATGCCAGGACGATGTGCCGTTGAGACATCGCGCCCACAATCGTCGGCCAAAAAGCCATCTTGTTTGTTGACTACAAAGCTCATGTTTTATAGTCAAGCAGGGGCACTCGGCCGCCTGAATTGTTTTCCAGCGGCGGTGCCGCGTTTGAGAGAAGCCAGAATCCGTGGCTGGAGTTTTCGGGGTCGAGATGGGGGTGTTCCCGCATCCCGTCACCGGCCAGCCGATCGGTTACGTGCAATGACGAAGCGAGGACGAAGCGTGTCCAGAAATGGTTTGTTGGCGGCGCTGGCCGCGGTCATGCTGTCGGCCGGCAGCGCTGCTGCGCAAGAGCAGCCAAACACGCAGCCCAGGGTGACGACGGTGCCCGCTGCAGATCCCCAGTCGGCGCCAACCGTAGTCGAACAGCCCGCACCGGCTGCGCCTGTCGCGCCGGCTTCGCCAACTGCCGGGCAGGCGGCGCCGACCGCGCCCCAGCCGGCAAACCAGCCCGGTGCATCCGCGCAGGCCGAGCCTTCGGCAATATCGCTGACGCTGCCGCACGATCTGTCGCCCTGGGGCATGTTCATGGCCGCCGACATCATCGTCAAGGCGGTGATGATCGGGTTGGCCTTCGCCTCGCTCGTCACCTGGACGGTGTGGCTGGCCAAATCGCTGGAGATTCTCTTCGGCAAGCTCGGCGCCCGGCGCGCTGCGCGCGCCATCGGCAATGCCGCCACACTGCGCCAGGCCGGACGCTCGCTTGGCAACAATGGCGGCCCCGGTGCGCTTTTGGTGCGGGCAGCCGAGGAAGAGACTGCCCTTTCGGCCGGTGCGCTCGGCCATGTTACCGGCGACGGGCTGAAGGAACGAGTGGCGTCGCGCCTGTCGCGCATCGAGGCGGCGGCGGCGCGGCGCGTGTCGCGCGGCACCGGCGTGCTGGCGACGATCGGCTCGACGGCGCCCTTCGTGGGCTTGTTCGGCACCGTCTGGGGCATCATGAACGCCTTCATCGGCATCTCGCAGGCGCAGACCACCAACCTCGCGGTCGTCGCGCCCGGCATCGCCGAGGCGCTGCTCGCCACGGCGATGGGCCTGGTCGCGGCCATTCCCGCGGTGGTCATCTACAACGTCTTTGCGCGGTCGATAGCCGGCTACCGGCAGCTTCTTGCCGATGCCTCGGCCGGGGTCGAACGGCTGGTCAGCCGCGATCTCGATTTCCGCACGGTGCCGCAGGCGCCCGCGCTGGCGGCGGAGTGATGGGCCATGGCGGCTAGAATTCGCGAGACTATCGACGGCGATCTCGAGGAAAACCACGAGATCAACGTGACGCCGTTCATCGACGTCATCCTGGTGCTGCTGATCATCTTCATGGTCGCTGCCCCGTTGGCGACAGTTGACGTCAATGTCGATCTGCCGGGTTCGACCGCGACACCGGCGCCGCGGCCGGAAACGCCGCTGTTCCTGACGCTGAAGGACGATCTGACGCTGGCGATCGGCAATGACAGCGTGCCGCGCCAGACTTTTGCCTCCGTGCTCGACGGCAGAACCAAGGGCGACAAGCAGATACGCATCTTCCTGCGTGCGGACCAGGCGGTCGGCTATGGCGAGTTGATGGAGGTGATGAACCTGCTGCGCGGCGCCGGTTATCTGAAGATCGCGCTGGTCGGGCTGGAGACGGTGCCGGCGGACGCATCCGCGCCGCACCCGGGCGCCGCCCCATGACGCAACTGGCCGCGGCCGTTCCCACCGCCGACCCGCCGCGCGCCGGCGCGCGCGAGATCGGTTTGTGGGCGGCTGCGGCCATTGTCATTGTCGGCGCGCATGTCGCAATCGCCTATGCCGTGCAGAGCTTCAGCCTGGCCAACATGGCCGATGGCGGCCCGCCGCCGGCTGTGGCTATCGAGCTGTCGCCGATGATGGTGGCGCCGGCGGTGCGGGTGGACTCAGCGGCCGACGTGGTGACGCCCGAGCCGCCGAACCAGATCGAGGAGGCGGTTGCCGAACTGAAGCCCGTCGTAGAGCCCGAGCCCGGTCAGCCGGAGCCGGTCGCCGAGAAGACGGAAGCGGTTCAACCCGCCGCTCCGATCGAGACGGCAGCGGCCGAGCAGCCCGATCAATCGCCGCCGCTGGATGAGGTGGTGCCCGACATCGTCCCGACCATAGCGCCGGATGTGGTCATTCCGCTGCCCCAGACCAAGCCGGCGGAGACCAAGCCGGTGGAGGCCAAGCCGATCGAGAAGGCGAAGAAGGCTGCCGAAAAACCCAAGCCGAAACCGAAAGAGAAGAAGGAAAAGGCCGCGCCGGGGAAAGCGGTCGTGACCGCCAGTGTCGATCAAAAGGCAGCGGCGAAGGCGTCGGCGCCGAAGGCTTCGCAATCGAGAGGATCATCAGTCAGTGCAAGCAAATGGAACTCCCAGCTGATCGGATGGATCAATCGGCACAAGCGCTACCCGAGCGCGGCAAGGTCGCGGCGCGCCGTGGGTACCGCAAATGTGACCTTCGTCGTCAGCGCTTCGGGCAAGGTGACCTCCGTCCGGCTGACACGATCTTCGGGGGACGCCGATCTCGATCGCGCCGCGCTCAGCATTCTGCAGGGTGCGACGGTGCCCGCGCCACCGCCTGAGAAGGCCGGTACGTCTGTCGTGGCGCCTTTGATGTTCACGCTGCGGAACTAGAAGCAGCCGGACAAGGTCGATCCCATGACCACGTACTTTCTCGCTTGACTGACCCGCCGGACCGAATACGCTAGCGCAAAATACCGGCCTTGGTCGCCGGGCGGCAAATATGCCTCGTATGCCTCGCCCTCCGGCGCTGGCTGCGGGGCATTGTCATTTCTGAGGATCGGTTTGAAACGGCGTATCGAGATCGGCATCCTGTATTCCCGCTCGGGCAGCTACCAGCTGGTCTCCGATGCGTGCCGGATGGGCGCCATGCGCGCCATCGCCGACATCAATGCCGATCGGAGCTATGGCATCGAACTGGTTCCGGTAGAGCGCGATCCGCAAAGTAATGCCGATCGCTACGCGACTTTGTGCGAGGACATTTTCAGGACCAGCAGCGCGCGCCATGTCGTCGGTTGCGTCACCTCGTGGAGCCGCAAGGAAACCATCCCGGTGCTGGAGAAGGCCGGCGGCATGCTCTGGTATGCCTGCCCCTATGAAGGGTTCGAGGCCAACGAGCATGTCGTCTACATGCACGCCTGCCCCAACCAGCATCTGGTTCCGCTGATGGCGCATGTCGTGCCGCGTTTCGGCGCCAACGGCTTCCTGCTCGGCTCGAACTACATTTGGGGCTGGGAGATGAACCGCGTGGCGCGCGACCTGATCGCGGATGCCGGCGGCAAAGTGCTGGGCGAGCGCTATCTGCGCATCGGCGAGACCGACGTGTCGCGGCTGATCGCGGAAATCCGGGCGACGAGGCCGAGCTTCATCCTCAACAATCTGATCGGCACCTCATCCTACGCCTTCCTGGCGGCTTACCGCGAGCTGGGCGATGAGGATGCGGCATTCAGGCCGGAAAACTGCCCCGTCATCTCCTGCAACCTCACCGAAGGCGAGTTGCCGGCGATCGGCGATACAGGGAAAGGGCATCTGTCGGTCGGGCCCTATTTCGCGCCCCGGCCGGCTGCCTTCGCTTCGTCCTTCGAGGCCTCCGCCTATGCCTCGGTGCAGGTGATGGCCGACGTGCTGTCGCGCGACACTGATGCCGGCCCGGCGGAATTTTCCAAAGCCTTCGCCGAGCGGCGCTTCTCCACCCGGCTCGGGCCGATCGCCATCGACGCCCACTCCCAGCACGCGACGCTGCCGGTGATCATCGGCCGGATCGCCGATGGCTTCTTCGAGGTCGTCAGCCAGGAGGATGAGGTCGCGCCGGATCCATATCTGTCGCGCTACGACCCCGCCAACACGTTCGGCCGTCCGCGTCTGAGAGTGGTGTCATGACCCGGACGCGCATCCCCAATCTCGGCGGCGCGCGGGCTTTCATCCTGCATCGCCCGCATCCGACGGTGCAGGCAATCACCAGGCAATTGTCGGCCATCGGCCTGGCTACGATCGACTGCTGGCCGGAATTGCCGCCGGAAGCTCTCGCCGCCGATTTCGTCTTCTTCGATGCCGATCTCGGTTTCGACGAGCAATTCCCGTGGAAGCCGGGCGAGGCGCCGATGCCGCTGGTGGCGCTGATCGGTTCCGAGGCGCCGGGGCGTATCGAATGGGCGCTGTCGCACAAGGCCGATGCGCAGCTGCTGAAGCCGGTCGGCAATGCCGGCGTCTACAGCGCTCTGTTGATCGCGAGACAGAGTTTCGAGGCCCGAAAACATTTAGCCGGCGAGATAGCGTCGCTGCGCCAGCGCGTCGCCGAGCGCCAGACCATCGTGCGCGCGGTGACGGCCTTGTCGAAAGGCAGCGACGACGAGCGCGCCTATGCGCAGCTGCGTTCGCTGGCGATGAGCTGGCAGATCAGCGTCGAGGATGCCGCGCGTCGGATCGTGGCAATGACAAGCGAGGAAGCGACGGGGGAAGAAGGCGGCGATGACCAGTCCCATCGCGCCTGATCTACCGGTGCGCATGCCGGCAAAACCGCGCGCCGGTGTCTGGCGCCGGCTGGTGAAACGCCGCCTGGCGCTGCTCGGCCTGGTCATCGTCGCCATTGTCCTTGCCGGCGCTGTGCTGGCGCCTCGGCTGACCGGCTATGACCCCAACGAGCAGATTTTCGACGGCCTGACCATCGAGGGCTCGCCGCTGCCGCCAAGCGCCCAGTACTGGCTCGGCACCGACCTGCTCGGACGTGACCTCTTGACCCGCATCCTCTACGGCGCCCGCACCTCGCTGATCATCGGCATCGTCGCCAATGGCGTGGCGCTTTTGATCGGCACTTTGGTGGGCGTCACCGCAGGCTATTTCCGCGGCTGGATCGGCAGCGCGCTGATGCGCTTCACCGATCTGATGATGGCGTTCCCGGCGCTGCTGCTCGCCATCTGCCTGGCGGCAGTGTTTCAGCCCAGCCTGTGGATCGTCGCCATGGTCATCGCGCTGGTCAACTGGGTGCAGACGGCGCGTGTCATCTACACCGAGACATCGTCGCTGGCCGAACGCGAGTTCATCGACGCCGAGCGCAGCATCGGGGCGAGTGCGCCGCGCATCCTGTTTCGCCACATCCTGCCGCATCTCCTGCCCACCATCATCGTCTGGGGCACGCTCGGCATCTCCACCACGGTACTGCTGGAGGCGACGCTTTCCTTCCTCGGCATCGGCGTGCAGCCGCCGACGGCGTCGTGGGGCAACATCATTTTCGAGAACCAGACCTATTTCCAGGCCGCGCCCTGGCTGGTGTTCTTCCCCGGCGCCGCAATCCTGGCGTTGGCGCTGGCCTTCAATCTGATCGGCGACGCGCTGCGCGACATCCTCGATCCGACGCAAAGGGGCCGGGAATAATGGGGGGCCGGTCATGATCGCCTATCTCGGCCGCCGGCTGATCCAGTCGCTGCTCATCCTGCTTGGCGTCTCGCTGATCACTTTTGCGCTGCTCTACCTCTTGCCGGCCGACCCGGTGCGGCAGATCGCCGGCCGCAGTGCTACGCCGCAGACCGTGGAAAACATCCGCCAGCAGCTCGGCCTGGACCAGCCTTTCGTCGTCCAGTATTGGCACTACCTGACGAAGCTAATCAGCGGCGATCTCGGCCGCTCCTACATCCAGCGCTCGGAGGTTACCGAGCTCATCGTCTCGCGGCTGCCGGCCAGCCTGCTTTTGATGGTGGGCGCCATATTGTGCGAGTTGCTGATCGGTCTAAGCATGGGGCTGATCGCCGCCGTCAAGCGCGGCTCCGCCACCGACCAGACCCTGATGGTGGCCTCCTTCGTCGGCGTCTCGGCGCCGCAATTCGTCGTCGGCTTGTTGCTGCTCTACGTCTTTGCCGTGCGGCTAAGCTGGTTTCCGATCGGCGGCTACGGCACATGGCGCCATCTGGTGCTGCCGTCGTTGACCATGGGCGTACTCGGCGCCGGCTGGTATGCGCGCATGATGCGCTCGTCGATGATAGACGTCCTGCGCCAGGATTATGTCCGCACGGCGCGGGCCAAGGGCCTGGCGCGCAGCGCCATCATATTCCGCCACGCACTGCCGAATGCCATCCTGCCGGTCATCGCCATGATCGGCATCGACATCGGCATCTTCATGGGCGGCATCGTCGTCGTCGAAAGCGTGTTCGGCTGGCCCGGCATCGGTCAGCTGGCGTGGCAGGCGATCCAGCGCGTCGACATTCCGATCATCATGGGCGTCACGCTGGTGTCGGCCTTCGCCATCGTGCTCGGCAATCTGCTCGCCGACATCATCGCGCCGTTCATCGATCCCCGCATCAAGCTCAGATGAAAATGAAACAGAGAAAGGGAACACAACATGAAAAAGTTTCTCGTATCCACAGTCGCGGCATCCGCCTTGGCCCTCATGCTCGGCATGACAAGCGTCCGCGCCGAAGACACGGTCGATCCCAACGCCAAGCAAGGCGGCGCCATCACCATCACCTACAAGGACGATGTTGCGACCCTCGATCCGGCGATCGGCTATGACTGGCAGAACTGGTCGATGATCAAGAGCCTGTTCGATGGGCTGATGGATTACGAGCCAGGCACCACCAACCTGAAACCCGATCTGGCAGAAAGCTACGAGATTTCGCCCGACGGCCAGACCTTTACCTTCAAGCTGCGCCATGGCGTGAAATTCCACAATGGCCGCGAGATGACGGCCGACGACGTGAAATATTCGCTCGACCGCGTCACCAATCCGAAGACGCAGAGCCCCGGCGCCGGCTTCTTCGGCTCGATCAAGGGCTATGACGATGTCGCTGCCGGCAAGGCCGAAGGCCTTTCCGGCGTCACCGTCGTCGATCCCTACACGGTGAAGTTCGAGCTGACCCGGCCCGACGCCACCTTCCTGCATGTCATGGCCATCAATTTCGCCCATGTCGTGCCGAAGGAAGAGGTCGAGAAATATGGCGCCGATTTCGGCAAGCATCCGGTGGGCACCGGCGCCTTCAAGCTCGCCGAGTGGACACTCGGCCAACGCATCGTCTTCGAGCGCAATGCGGATTACTGGCACAAGGGCCTGCCGCATCTCGACAAGATCACCTTCGAGATCGGCCAGGAACCGATCGTGGCGCTGCTGCGCTTGCAGAAGGGCGAGATCGATGTGCCCGGCGACGGCATTCCGCCGGCAAAATTCCAGGAGGTGATGGCCGATCCCGAGCAGAAGGCGCGCGTCGTCGAAGGCGGTCAGCTGCACACCGGCTACGTCACCATGAACACCACCATGGCGCCGTTCGACAATGTGAAGGTGCGTCAGGCCGTCAACATGGCGCTCAACAAGGCGCGCATCATCCAGATCATCAACGGCCGCGCCGTGCCGGCCAACCAGCCGCTGCCGCCGTCGATGCCGGGCTACGACAAGGAATACAAAGGTTATCCCTATGACGTAGCCAAGGCCAAGGCGCTGCTGGCCGAGGCCGGTCATCCCGATGGTTTCGACACGCAGCTGTTCGCCATGAACACCGATCCCAACCCGCGCATTGCCCAGGCGATCCAGCAGGACCTGGCGGCCATCGGCATCAAGGCCAGCATCCAATCGCTGGCGCAGGCCAATGTCATCGCCGCCGGCGGTGACAAGGCCGGCGCGCCGATGATCTGGTCGGGCGGCATGGCCTGGATCGCCGACTTCCCCGATCCGTCGAATTTCTACGGCCCGATCCTCGGCTGCGCCGGCGCGGTGCCGGGCGGCTGGAACTGGTCGTGGTACTGCAATAAGGACCTCGACGCCGAGGCGGCCGAGGCGGATTCTGTGGTCGACCCGGCAAAGGCCGGCGAACGCGACAAGATGTGGAGCGCCATCTACGACAAGGTGATGGAAGACGCGCCCTGGGCGCCGGTCTTCAACGAACAGCGCTTCACCATGAAATCCGCCCGAATGGGCGGCGCCGACAACCTCTATGTCGACCCGGTCCATATCCCGATCAACTATGACAATGTGTACGTAAAAGATGTGCAATAGCTGCGACTACACCATCCATGGGCGCCATCACCATTTCGGCTGGGACAATTCCTTTGTCCCGGCCGAGCGGGTGGCGCCCGGCGCGACCATCGAGTTCCAGTGCCTCGATGCCGCCGGCGGCCAGCTGAACGCCGACAGCACGGTCGCCGAAATCGTCAAGCTCGACTTCGCCGGGGTCAACCCGGTGACCGGGCCGATCTTCGTCGAGGGCGCCGAGCCGGGTGACGCGCTCAAGGTGACGATCGAGATGTTCAAACCGTCCGGCTTCGGTTGGACGGCGAACATTCCCGGTTTCGGCCTGCTCGCCGATGACTTCACGGAACCGGCGCTGAACATCTGGAAATACGATGCAGCCGCGCTCGAACCGGCGCTGTTCGGGAAAAACGCGCGCGTGCCACTGAAGCCGTTCGCCGGCACCATCGGCAATGCGCCGGCTGAGATGGGGCTTCACTCGGTGGTGCCGCCACGGCGGGTCGGCGGCAATCTCGACATCCGCGATCTCGCTGCCGGCACGACGCTCTATCTGCCGGTTGAGGTGGCCGGCGCGCTGTTCTCGGTCGGCGATACGCACGCCGCACAAGGCGATGGCGAGGTCTGCGGCACGGCGATCGAGAGCCCGATGGACGTCGTGCTCAAGCTCGACCTTGTCAAGGACGCCAGGCTGAAGACGCCGCGCTTCACCACGCCGGGCCCGGTGACGCGCCATCTCGACGCCAAGGGTTACGAGGTGACGACGGGGATTGGGCCGGATCTGATGGCGGGCGCGAAGGAGGCGGTGGCGCAGATGGTCGATCTGCTCGCTGGGCGTTACCAGATCGATCCGGTCGAGGCCTATATGCTGGCCTCGGTGTGTGGTGATCTGCGCATCAGCGAGATCGTCGACATGCCGAACTGGGTGGTGTCGTTCTATTTTCCGCGTTGCGTGTTTGAATGATGTCAGGTCGGCGCTGCACCCCCACCCCGCTGCTTCGCAGCGACCCTCCCCATAAGGGGGAGGGTAAAGCGCTGCCGCCCTACCTCCCCCTTGTGGGGAGGTCGGACCGGACGTCCGGGTGGGGGTCAGCGCCAAGGTTTGTGCGAATGGTGCGACGGAACCAATCCGTCGCAGGGCTCCACCCACAATGACCCTCGCCGACACCCCCGTCCTCTCCATCGCCAACCTCTCCGTCAGCGTGCGCGGCGAGGACGGCGAGCGCGATGTCGTCTCCAACCTGTCGCTGACGCTGGCGCGCGGCGAGACGCTCTGCATTGCCGGCGAATCCGGCTCCGGCAAGTCGATGACCGCGCTGGCGATCATGCAGCTTTTGCCGCAGCCGGCGGCGCGCATATCGTCAGGCATGATCCGTCTTCGGGATGGGAATCGGGGCGACACCGACCTAGCAACCCTCGACGAACGCCAGATGCGGCGCATTCGCGGCGACCGCATCGCCATGATCTTCCAGGAGCCGATGACCTCGCTCAATCCGGTGCTGTCGATCGGCCGGCAACTGACCGAATCCATCGAAGCGCATACCAGCCTGTCGTCGGCGCAAGCCCGCCAGCGCGCGATCGAGGCGTTGAAGGCGGTGCGCATTTCGGAGGCGGAAAGCCGGCTAAAGCAGTTTCCGCACGAACTCTCCGGCGGCATGCGCCAGCGGGTGATGATCGCCATGGCGCTGGCGCTCGAGCCCGACGTGCTGATCGCCGATGAGCCGACGACGGCGCTCGACGTCACCGTGCAAGGCGAAGTGCTGGAGCTGTTGCGCGACCTGCAGCGCCAGCATGGCACCAGCGTCATCCTGATCACCCACGATATGGGCGTGGTTGCCGAAATGGCCGACCGGGTCATCGTCATGCGCGACGGCCGCATGGTCGAAGAAGGCACGACATCGGATATTTTTGCCCGCCCGCAGGCCGACTATACGCGCGAACTGCTGGCTGCCGTGCCGCGCATCGGCAGTGGTGTCGGTCGACAGAAATCCAGGGATGCGATTGACGTCTTGGAGCCGGCCAATGTCGCCGAGGTCAACGACCTGCATGTCCGCTTCGATCTGCGTGGCGGCATCTTTGGCCAGGTCACCCGCCGCGTCCACGCCGTCGAGGGCGTCAGCTTCTCGATCGCGCCCAACGAAACGCTCGCTCTGGTCGGCGAATCCGGCTGCGGCAAGTCGACCACCGCCAAGGCGCTGGCCGGACTGGCGCCGTATAGCGGCGACATCGTCATTGGCGGGCGCAATCTCTCCGGTCTTGGCCGCGACGAACGCAAGGCGGTGCGCCGTGACGTCCAGATGATTTTCCAGGATCCCTTCGCCTCGCTCGATCCGCGCATGCGCGTCGGCGACCTCGTTGCCGAGCCGCTGGTGATCCATGGCATCGCTTCCAAGGACGAGCGCCGGGAACGGGTGGCGGCGCTGTTCGAGCGTGTCGGCCTGTCGGCCGAACAGATGGAGCTTTACCCGCACGAATTCTCCGGTGGCCAGCGCCAGCGCGTCTGCATCGCCCGAGCGCTGGCGCTACGACCAAAACTGATCATCGCTGACGAAAGCGTCTCCGCGCTCGACGTCTCGGTGCAGGCGCGTGTGCTCGATTTGCTGAAGGAATTGCAGCGCGAATTCGGCGTCGCCTATCTCTTCATCTCGCACGACATGGCGGTGGTCGAGAACATTTCCGACCGCGTTGCCGTCATGTATCTCGGCCAGATCGTCGAGATGGGCACGCGCGACCAGGTGTTTTCCAACCCGCGCCATCCCTATACGAGGCGGCTGATCGAAGCGGTGCCGGTGCCCGATCCGGCCCAGCGCAGAAGCCGCTTCGCCCGCCTCGACCAGGAGATACCGAGCGCCACCCGCAGGATCGGCGAGGCGCCGCTGAAGCTGGCTCTGAACGATGTCGGCAACGGCCATCTGGTTGCTGCAGAAAGCTGAGCCGCACTGGCTGGCGATTGCAGCTTTACCTTGTTAAGCACAACCAGGACTTGTCATCTCGGGTTTACCACGCCTTAGGTAGATGACGGCCACTATACGGTCGGCGTTCTTGCCCTGGGGGAAAACAGTGCTCAAGGCGGTTCTGCAGCTGCTGCCGGGTCGGTTCATGGATGTGCGCATGCGCGTATCCGCCGACTACGAGACGCGCGTCGTGGAGCGGCCCGGGCGCTGGATGAAGGCTGCCGAACTGGAGCAGCTGAGCAGCGATCTGCGGCTGGTAGCGTCCAAGACACTGAAGTTCGGCAGCCTGACCTATGGCGTGTTTTCCGGCGACCGCAGCCGGCTGGAACATTCCATCATCACCATTGTCTACCGGCGCAGCGACGGGCAGCCGATCGCCTTCAACTCGCTGGCGTTGATGGAGATATCGCTCGCCGGCAAGCCCTATGAAGTCTTGCACCTCGGTCTGGTCATGATCGATCCCGATGAGCGCAGCCGCGGGCTGAGCTGGATCCTCTACGGCCTGACCTGCTTCCTGATGTTTTTGCGCAATCAACTGCGGCCGATCTGGATTTCCAATGTCACCCAGGTACCCGCCGTCGTCGGCATGGTCGCCGAGGCCTTCAGCAACGTGTTTCCGGGGCCGCATGCAGGCGCGCGGCGCTCGCTCACCCATGTGCTTTTGGCGCGGCAGATCATGGCACGCCATCGCCATGTCTTCGGTGTCGGGCCGGAAGCCGGTTTCGATGAAGAGCGTTTTGTCATCACCAATGCCTATACCGGCGGCTCGGACGATCTGAAGAAAACCTTCGATGAGGCGGCCAAGCACCGCGAGGAGACCTTTAACGAGTTCTGCCGCAAGGAACTCGACTACGGGCGCGGCGACGATGTGCTGCAGATCGGCCAGATGAGTTTCCAGTCCGCGCGCACCTATCTCGCCGACGCGGTTCCGCGCGGCTCGCTTGCCGCCCTTGCGGTAGCAGGTGCGGCGGCCACGCTGCAGCGGCTGGTTTTGCCGGTGGTACACTGGGCGGATAGCAGCCGCCAATGGAATGTGCTGAGACCATGGACACGCTGATGGCTTCATCCGTGATGATGCCTGGGTGTGAGCTGATGGGCGCTGACCGATGAACCTCGACGACACGCTCGTGGCCGACACCATCACCTCGCTGGCGGCGCTGTTCGGGCTGCTGATCGTGATATCGGTCGTCGGCGGGCGCGACACCGGCGATCCGCTGTCGCGGCGTTTTCTGTTCGGTTTGCGGGTGCTGACGGTTCTGCTCGCCTGCCGCATCCTCGACTGGACTACCGGCCTCGCACTCTTCCGCTTCGTCACCATCGCGGCGGCGGGCCTGCTGCCGCTGGCCGCACTGCTGCTGACCGAGGGGCTGTTGCGCCGGCATGCGCCGTTTGCGCTAAAGTTCTTTGCCGCCGGCGGCGCCCTGCTGTTTCTACTGCTGGCGCCGATCCCGGAACGCTTTGCCGAGCCATGGCGGATGGCGGTACTACTTGCCTTCCAGTTCGGAGGTTTTCTCGCCATCGGCTGGCTGGTGATGACGCGCGATCGCGACAGCCTGTCGGCGGCCGAAAACCGCACGGTCGAGCGCATGGCGCTGTCGCTGCTGTTGATCATTCCGTTCATGGTCACCGACTACCGGCCCGGCCTGTTCGAAGTGCCGGTTCGGCTTGGCGGCATCGCCATCCTGTTCCTGTGTTGGCTGACGATCGGCCTTGGACGCGCGAGCCTCGGCCATCGCGACACGATCGGCGCCTTTACCGTGATTACGCTGAGCTCGGTTTTCGCCGGGCTGGCGCTGGGCGGCATCGACGATCTCGGCTGGCGCGGCAGTGTGCAGGGCGTGGTGATCGTGCTTTCGGCGACGCTGCTGGCAGTCATCTACAATGACAGCGTCAGCCTCACCGCGGAGAAGCGCCGCGACTCGTTGCTGAAGCATATGGCCGAGGGCGACCTCACCGATTCGGCGCGCTTCCTGCGCGGCCTGCAGAGCCATATTCTTGTCGACGGTGCGCTGATCCTGCCGGCAGCCGACCTCGGTGATTTCGACCTGAAGGTGCTGGCCCGTGCACTAGAGCAGGAGCCCGTGCGCTCGCTCGCCGATACGCAGCCGGGGGCGCCAGTCGACCAGGATATACGCGAGCAGCTGGCCTGGCTGTTCGAGAAATTTGAGGCGACCCATGTGCTGCTGGCGACGCTCGAGCCGTTGACCGTGGTGGCGCTCAACATGCCGGCGCTGGCATCGTCGCCGGGCGTGGAAATGGAGCTGCGGGCAGTCCAGCGCATGGCGATGCTGATCTCGCAGCGGCATGCGAAGGGTTGATCATACTGAACGGGCCGGCTCTTGCGTCGGCCCGTTGCCGTAGCCGGGTCAGGCGGCCTTGGTCTTCGAGGCTTCTTCGTCGCGCACCATTTTTGTCACGGCGGCGAAGTCGAGCTTGCCGGAGCCAAGGACCGGTACCTTTGAGACCACCCGCACTTCGGCCGGGACCATCAGGTCCATGGCGCCGTTGGCCTTGGCGTAGGCGAGGAATTCCGCTCGTGTGGCGCCGGATGCCTCAGTGATGAGGATCAGCTTTTCGCCCTTGCGCGCGTCGGGCACCGTGGCGACCGCCGACAGCGAGCCCTTCCACAATTCGCCGGCCAGCGCTTCGACAGCGGCGAGCGAGATCATCTCGCCGCCGATCTTGGCGAAGCGCTTGGCGCGGCCGCGAATGGTGATGAAGCCGCCTTCGTCGATAGCGACGACGTCGCCCGTATCATGCCAGCCGTCCTCCAGCGGTTCGAGCACGCCGGGCTTCTCGGCCCGGAGATAACCGGCCATGACATTGGGGCCGCGCACGAACAGCCGGCCGCCTTCGTCGACGCCGGGGACCGGATCGAGGCGGTATTCCATGCCGGGCATGATCTTGCCGACGGTTCCAGAGCGATTGTACATCGGCGTGTTGATGGAGATCACCGGCGCCGTCTCGGTGACGCCGTAGCCCTCGAGGATGCGTAGGCCGAACTTCTCCATATAGGTCATGCGCGTCGCTGTCTTGACCGGTTCCGCGCCGGCAAAACAATAGCGTATCGAGCGGAAGTCGTAGGGGTGCGCGGTGCGCGCATAGCCGGAGAGGAAGGTGTCGGTGCCGAAGATGATCGTCGCGTTCGAGCCGTAGATCAGTTCCGGCACGAGGCGGTAGTGCAGCGGCGAGGGGTAGAAATAGACCGGCACGCCGGAGATCAACGGCAGCACCGTGCCCGCGGTCATGCCGAAGGAGTGGAAGATCGGCAGCACGTTGAACACCTTGTCGCCCGAATGGAAGTCGATACGCGACGCCGCCTGGGCGGCGTTGGCCAGGATGTTGCGGTGGGTCAGAACGACGCCCTTCGGCGAGCCTTCCGAACCCGAGGTGAACAGGATCACCGCCGCATCGCCGGGCTTGCGTTTCGCGCGCGGCGTCGACTTGCGCAGCAAGCCGAGCAGCTTATCCTTGAGACTGATGGTCTTTCTGAGATCGTCGAGCCACACGATGTCGACCGAGCGACCGAGTTCCTCGACTACAGCGCCGAGCTTTGCCTGTTCGACGAACGCGCGGGACGTCAGCACGGTGCGGACTTCGGCGGCCTTGCAGGCGGACAGAATATTGGCAGCACCTGCGGTGAAGTTCATCATCGCCGGAACCTTGCCGGCGGACATGACGCCGAGCAGCGTCGCGCAAGAGCCGTTGGCGTTGGGCAGCATGATGCCCAGCGTCTGCTGGTCGGCATAAAGGTTCTGGAACTTCTCACCAAGCACGGCGGCAGCCGTGAGCAGCTTGCTGTAGCTGAGAGAACCGGTGACCGGATCCTGAACTGCGAGCTGTTTCATGCCGCGTTCGTTCGCCGTCTCGATGATCTTTTCCAGTACGGTCTTGTCTATGTCCTGGGTGCGGAAAACGAGATCCGACATCACCTGGTAGAGCGCGGAACCCGCCGCGGCGCGGCGCTTGCGGCCCTTCAGCTCCTGCGGCACCTCGAGCTTGACCGGTTCCAGAATGGTCACCTTGACCTTCGGGAACAGGCGGCGGCGCACATGCTGCGAGCTCAGCCGCGAGAAGTAGGTCTTCTCCAGCCCGTCGATGCGCACCGGCACAACCATCGAGCCGGTCTTGTCGGCAACCATGGCGGCGCCGTCATAGACCTTCATCAGGCCGCCGGTCACGGTGATGCGTCCCTCCGGGAAGATCACCAGCGGGTCGCCGCCCTGCACGATCTTGATCAGCGTGCGGGTCGACATCGGCTTGGCCGGGTTGAGCGGCAAAGCGCGGGCAAGTTTCATGAACGGCTTCATCCACCAAGCCTGGGCAATGGTGTAGTCGATGGCGAAGACCGGCTCCTTATCGGTCAGCGTCAAGGCGAGCGGACCGTCGAGGAAGCTGACATGGTTGAGCGCCAGGATCGGCGCCTTGCCGGCCGCCTTGAGGTTTTCCATGCCCTCGACTTCGAGGCGCAGGAAAGCGCGGAACAGGATGGAGACGAAGTCACGGAAGGGGTTCGTCGGCAAATATTTCAGCATCAGCCAGGCGGCAATCGCATTGGCCGCGACGAGGCCGAACAGGATGCTGCCGGTCGAGACCTTCGTCTGGATCAGGGCCATGATGATGCCGCCGCCAGTCATGAAGCCGGCATTGACGATACTGACGGCGGCGACGACCCGGGCGCGCCGCGCTTCGGGCGACCAGGCCTGCACGGCGGCGAAGGTCGGCACCACCAGGAAAGCGGCTGCAATGGCCATGCCGGCGAGGTCGATGGCGACGCGGACCGTGTTTGGGCCGGCGAAGAACGCGCCAAGGGTTTCCGCCTGGGGCGACGGCGTCATGCCGGAGATGGTCCAGGCGAGATGCAGGCCGAACAGGGCGAGCAGCGCCGTGCCGACCGGTGCCGGCAACAGCACGATGCGGCCCTGCGACATCCAGGCGGCGATGGCCGAACCGATGGCGATCGAGACGGCGAACACGGCGAGGTAGACGGTGACGGCCATTTCGTTGCCGCCGAGCGAATCCTTGATCAGCACCGGCAGGAGCGAGAGCACGATGGCGCCGATCAGCCAGAACCACGACGTCATCAGGCCGGCGCGCCAGATGCCCGTGTCGGTGCGCAATTCGGCGACCTGGCGCCAGGTCGAGCGGAAGATGTTCTTGTCGATGACAAGGTCGGGCGCCGCCGAACCGGTGGACGGGATGTAGCGGCTGACGAGCCAGCAACCGACGGCGAGCGCCATCATGATCGGTCCGAACACCGCGACGCCGATGCCATCGGCGGAAACGACGCCGCCGGCTATGGTGCCGCCGAGAATCGCGGCAAACGTGGCTGACTCGATCCAGGCGTTGGCCTTGGGCAGTTCCTTGCGTTCGAGGTGATCGGGCAGGATGCCGTATTTGATCGGTCCGAACAGCGCCGAGATGATGCCGAACATCAACAGCGCCGTCATCAGCACGGGAATGGACGACAGGGCGATGCCGACGACGGAGACACCCGCCGCGGTGATCTCGGCGAATTTCAGACGCTTGGCTATGAGAGCCTTGTCGAAGCGGTCGGCGAGCTCGCCGCCGAGCGCCGACAGGAGCAGGAAGGGGGCCATGAAGACGGCGCCCGCCAAGGTGACCAGTGATGCCGCCTGGTCCGCCGCCAGCGTGAACAGAATAAGGAACACCAGCGTGTTCTTGAGGAAATTATCGTTGAAGGCGGACAGGAACTGCGTCCAGAACAAGGGCGCAAAGCGCCTGGACGTCATCAGATGAGCTGTCGGTCGGTTGATCGGGGCGATTTCCATAGCGGCGACTTCCATTGGGCAAGACCGATTAAAATCCTGGCTGGATCGATCAGCGGTCTTGCGCGTTGAGCCTTGTTTAGCGGGAACCAGGTTACACTTCGTTACTGCGGCTGACTTCCATCAGCAACTTCTCGGTCTTGGCGTCTTCCAGCCGGTTGATGAAGCGGCTTGCCTCTTCCGAGTCGCGCAGCGTCTTGGTGATGGTGATCGAGGTGTGCACGAGCATGATGGCGGCCATGGCATAAAACCCCTTGGCGGCGAAGCTCGCCTCCATGAAGTAGATGCCGCCGGCCATCATTGTGGCGGCAACGGCGAAACTGGCCATGGTGAAGGTCTTCCAGGCGCTTGAGTCCTTGGGGGAATAGGTGTTCGGGGTCATCGATATGGTCCTTTCGTTTCGAGGTTAGGTTGGTTGGGCGTGGGTCTGTTTCAGGCTGGATACAATCAGGCCGGATACAATCAGACTGGATAACAATCAGGCCGGGTACGATCAGGCCGGCTTGGTCATGGTCTTCGTGAGCCGTTCGAGCACGGCGTCGGCGCTGCTTCTCAGCGGCGCGCCGCAGCCGACGGCCGCAAGCTTCTCTGAGACCGCGGCAGGATCGCCCGACTGTTCCATCTCGGCCATGGCGGCCGCGGTGTCGTCGATCTGCTTTTGCCTGGTGCGCAGGCGCAGCAGCGTCTCCTCGGCGTCCCTGAGCGCCGACAGGCTGGAGCCGGGCGCGCTTTCTCGCAGGCGCTGGGTCGAGTCGACCGCGGCAACGATGCGCTGGCCGCGCTGCAATTCGCGCAGGCGCATTTCGGAGACGCGGATAATCCGCTTGAGACGCTCAATCTCGGTGCCGAAGCTTTTCTGCGCCTCGGCGGAGGCGTCGCGTTCGGCTTCCAGCATGGCGATGGTTTCGGCGGCTTCGCGGGCCAGTTCATTCTGTCCCTGCTCGATCGCGGCGATCGTGCGCTTCTCCAAATCGTCGATGCGGAGGACAAGCTTCTTGTACTGCGCGACTTCCTGTTCGTTCTGGGCGATGGCAATTGCAACCGCCCGGCGGGCGGCCGCGATAGCGTCGGCGTAATCGCGGATCTGCTGGCGCAGGATTATCAGCGCGTTGCGGTCGACGACCGCCTCGGCGGCTTCGTAGCTTCGGCCGCGAACGAGAGCAAAAAACTGTTTCAACATTTCCGTTTCTCCTCTATGAACGTTGTTCATGAGGCAAAGTAGCACATTGTGAACGGCGTTCAAGGAGAAAATGAACGGTGTTCATGATTGCGCATAAGAGAAGGTTAATGACCGCAAAACGGGACGCCAAACGCGAGGACCTCAAAGGCAGGCTGATCGAGGCCGCGCAAGCGCGCATCCAGTCCTCGGGGCTCGCCGGTCTGCGTGCGCGCGACATCACGGCCGATGCCGGCTGCGCGCTGGGCGCGCTCTACACCGCCTTCGCCGACCTGGACGAGCTCATCCTGCACGTCAATTCGATCACACTGGCCAGGCTGGGGGCGGCCCTGCAGCAAGAGGCGACCGGCGTCGCCGAGCCTAGGGCAAGGCTGAAGGCGCTGGCCAAGGCCTATCTCGGCTTCGCCCGCGACAACCGCATGGCGTGGAAGGCGCTGTTCGAGCACCGTATGGCGCCAGGCGTGGCGGTGCCCGAATGGCATCTGGCCGAACATGCGGTGCTGGTCCAGCATCTGGTTGAGCCGCTGGCCCAGCTGCTCCCGGCGGCGGCAACGCCGGAGCTTTTGGCCCGCGCGCGCACGCTGTTCTCCGCCGTGCATGGGATCGTCGCCATCTCGCTCGAAGACCGTTTCATTGGCCTGGCGTCCACCGACCTCGAAAGTGAGCTGCTGGGTTTCGTCGACACGCTGGTGAGCGGACTGGAGACGGAAAGGGAATGAACTGCTGCGATCGGCTCTTGCCTCACGGCACTCTGCCCTTATGAAGATCGTGGCGCGGACTGCCGGTTGATCCAGGCCGGCTGAGACTGTTGGGGGATACCCGGTGACAATCGATCAGAACCGTCGGTTTCGACCCGAAATACAAGGGTTGCGCGGACTGGCCGTCGCTCTGGTGGTCGTCTTTCACCTGTGGCCCCATGCTCTTCCCGGCGGATATATCGGTGTCGACGTCTTTTTCGTCATCTCTGGCTATCTGATCACCGGGCTGCTGGCGCAGATGGCGCTGCGCGACGGTCGCGTCTCGCTGATCGAATTCTATTCGCGACGAATCCGCCGGCTCCTGCCAGCAGCGATCCTGGTGCTATTGGTGACGCTGCTCGGTACGCTGCTGTTCATTTCCAAGGCGCGCTGGGAGGAAACGGCCAACCAGATCCTGGCCAGCGCGCTCTATGTCGAGAACTGGCGTCTGGCCCACGAGGCAGTCAGCTATCTCGACGCCGACAATCTGCCGACGCCGGTGCAGCATTACTGGTCGCTTTCCATAGAAGAGCAGTTCTACATCGTCTGGCCGGTGCTCATGATCGGCGTGATCTGGCTGGCGCGGCGATGGCATCTCTCCTTGCGACGATGCCTGGCGACGACATTGTCGCTCGTTTTCCTGGCATCGCTGGCCGCCTCGGTCATCCTGACGAAAACGGATTCGGCACAGGCCTATTTCGTCAGCCATACACGCCTGTGGGAATTGGCGTTGGGCGGCCTGCTGGTGCTTGGCGAGCACCGGTTCCGCCTGGGCGCGGGTGCAAGCCGGGTGATGGCGCTTGCCGGCACCGCCGGCATCCTTGCCTCCGCTCTTCTGTTTTCAGCGGCGACACCGTTCCCTGGCCTCAGTGCGTTGCTGCCAACCCTGGCCACCGTGCTCATCATCCTGGCTGGCGAAGTCCAAGCCGGTCGGTTTCGTGGGCTCGATTTGTGGCCGCTTCGGTTCATCGGCGATAGGTCCTATTCGATCTATCTCTGGCATTGGCCGTTGATCACATTCTTCCTAGGACAGGGCTTTTCGCTGACCTTTGCCAGTGGTGCCGGCCTGATTGCGGTGACCGTGGTCCTGTCGGACCTGTCTTATCGCTATGTCGAACAACCCTGCCGGCAATCCCGGGGTGCCTGGTGGAAGCCGCTGGGGTACGGCACCATCGCTGTCCTGGCATGCGTGGCGGCATCGGAGGGGCTGCTGCATTTCGTGACGACGCAACGCACCGACATTACGCTGATCGGCACGCCGGCCTATCCCGGGCCTGCCGCCTTGCTGACCGGCGCCGCGGTTCCGGACGATGTGGACCTCCTGCCGCCGCTGGCCAGGCTAAGGCGGGATGTGTCGAGGTTGTTCTCGGCGGGATGTCAGCAGAACCTCAAAGGCGCAAAACCGGTGGGATGCGTGCTGGGCGACCCCGCCGGCCCGAAAACCATCGTCCTCGTTGGCGATTCCCACGCTGCCCAATGGGGTCCAGCCTTGAACAAGATCGCCAGGGACCGCAAATACAAGCTGGTTTCTTTCTCGAAATCCGCCTGCGCATTCGCGCGTGCGCCCACCAAGTCGGACGGCAAGCCGTATCCATCTTGCTACGAGTGGAGGGAGAAAGTGCTGGCTGAGATTTTAAAGCTCAGGCCGCTCGCCGTCATCACCAGCCAGTCCAACGCCGGATCGGTTCCGGATGACCTGATGATCGAGGGGCTGCGCAATGTCTGGAGCGAACTGACCGAGGCAGGTCCGCAGATCATCGTCATCCGCAACACGCCCTTGATGCGATTCGAACCCGGCGATTGCCTGAGCGCCACGCCCGCAAAATGCTTCACCAAAAGAAGCGACGCCGAGCTCAACAACCTGTTGGCGCTTGCCGCGGAGGGTCAGAAAAACGTGCGCGTCGTCGATATGACTGACGCTTTGTGCGGACCGGAACTATGCCCGGCGGTCGTCGGCAATATGATCGTCTGGCGCGACACCGGTCATTTGACGGCCACCTATTCGCTTGCGCTCGCGCCTTATCTCGCCCCCAGGCTCGGCCTCTGATGCGATTCCCAAAGCGAAAGGGCCACGCGCTTTCCCAAGTTGCTCCAGCAGGCACAGAGTCCAGATATTTTTCGGGACGAGCAAGGAAATGGAAATTCCGCTGGTGGAGCTGAGGAGGATCGAACTCCTGACCTCGTCATTGCGAACGACGCGCTCTCCCAGCTGAGCTACAGCCCCGTCCAGCGGATGGCGCATTTATCGAAGGCTGCGGTTTCCTGTCAAGGCGGGGTTTTGCCGAAATCCCTTGTGCCCGGAGCTTGTAGGCGACCGGCCCTTGCCGGTTTCGCGCGCAATGGCTACATGTCGGCAACAATCGGAGACCGGCATGCTCGCCCTCATTCAAACAATCGTCATGGCGCTGGACCTGTACTGGTGGGTCATCATCGCCTCGGCGATCTTTTCCTGGCTCTATGCGTTCAACGTCGTCAACTCGCGCAATCAGTTCGTCGGCAGCATCGGCAACATGCTCTACCGGCTGACCGAGCCGGCGCTGCGACCGATCCGTCGGTTCATGCCCGACCTTGGCGGCGTCGACATCTCGCCGATCATCCTGCTTCTGCTCCTGTTCTTCCTCAGGCAGCTCATTCTCACCACGATAGCGCCGCTGGTCCTGTGAACCCGACGATGGCATGAACGCGCCATTCCACTTGCGCGCCGACGGCATCGACCTGTTTATCCGGCTGACGCCGAAGTCTTCCGTGGACAGGCTCGGAGGCGCCGAAAAATCGGCCGACGGGCGCAGCCATTTGAAGGCGCGCGTGCGCGCCGTGCCGGAGAATGGCGCGGCCAATGCGGCGCTGGAACGGCTGGTGGCCAAGGCGCTGGGCGTTCCGGCATCGGTCGTGTCGGTCATTGCAGGCGGCACGGCGCGGCTGAAGACGGTGCGTGTGGTTGGCGAACCATCGACGCTGGTGAAGAGCATCGAGGCACTGGCCGCCGGATAATCCTCAATCCCCCAGCGGCAGCTTCGGATCGTCGACCTTCAGCGTGTTCACGCTCTGCTTGATGCGGCGCAGGTTTTCGAGAACCCTGGGTCCGCGCGTTTCGGCCACGGAGGTGACGATCATGTCGACGATCGACAGCAGCGCATAGCGCGACGAGGTCGGCTTGTAGATGTTGCCGTCTTCCAGCGACTGGAACTGGATGACGGTATCGGCGGCCTTGGCGAGCGCTGATTCCGGCGGGGTTACGGCGATGGTGGTGGCGCCATATTGCTGGGCCACCTGAACGGCGTCGATCACCGAGCGCGCATAGCCGGACACCGAGAACGCGATCAGCGTCGTCTCCGATGTGGCGACCGCGGCATACATGCGCTGCAATTGCCCGTCGATCTGCGCCAGCACCGGCACGCCGAGCCGAAACAGCCGGTTCTGCATCTCGGTCGCCATCATCGAGGAAATGCCGCCGGAGCCGATGCACAGCACATTGCCCGAACTGACGATGCGAGCGGCCACGCCCACCAGCGTCTTCATGTCGAGGTTTTCGCTGGCGCGCTGGAGGGCGGCGATTGCCGCTTCGGTGATGGCCGACGCAATGCGCTGCTCGCGCGCGTCGCGGTTCAGCGGTTCGGGCGACAGATACTGGCCGCCAATGGCGATCGCCTGCGCCAGGTAGAATTTGAAATCGCGCAGACCCTCGCAGCCGAGATTGCGGCAGAAACGGGTGACCGTCGGCTCGCTGACGCCGACGCGCGCGGCGATTTCCGAGATTGCCGCCTTTGAGGCGAAGTCGAGATCGGTCAGCACGAGGCCGGCCAGGCGGCGGTCCGATTTGGTGCCGTCCTGCGACATCAGCTGCAGGCGCGTGATGATGTCGGCCGGCGTTTTCATTTCTGGGTTGTCGTCTTCATCGTGGTGTTTTCGTTTTCATGCCGGCGCTCTCATAGCGGCAGGCCTGTCGCCGTGTCGAACAGATGGATGTTTGCAGGCGCGACCGAGACCGGCAGCATTTCACCCGGCTTGACCTGTATCCGATCGCGGAACACGGCGCGCACCGTGTCGGCGCCGATCGCGCCATAGACATGGGTTTCCGAGCCGGTCGGCTCGACGACATCGACCTTGATCGCCATCGCGTCGACAGCCTCGCCGATGACGAAGTGTTCGGGCCGTATGCCGGCCTCGACCGTGCTGCCAGCCGGCACCGTCTTGCTGCCGAGCGCCAGTCGCCCTCCGCCGGCCGATTCGAACCAGCTTTTCTCGGGCGTCGTCTTCAGGGCGCCGGAGACAAAACTCATCGACGGCGAGCCGATGAAGGAGGCGACGAATTTGTTGGCGGGACGGTCGTAGAGCTCCAGCGGTGCGCCGACCTGCTGGATCTTGCCGCGGTCCATCACCACGATGCGGTCGGCCATGGTCATGGCCTCGATCTGGTCGTGGGTGACATAGACGATGGTCGATTTCAGCCGCTGGTGCAGCGCCTTGATCTCGGTGCGCATCTGCACGCGCAATTGCGCGTCGAGATTGCTGAGCGGCTCGTCGAACAGGAACACCGAGGGTTCGCGCACGATGGCGCGGCCCATTGCGACGCGCTGGCGCTGGCCGCCCGACAACTCCCGGGGATAGCGGTCGAGATAGGAGAACAGGTTGAGGACGCCAGAGGCCTTTTTCACCTTGGCGTCGATTGCCGTGCGGCTTTCGCCGCGAATCTTTGGGCCAAAGCCGATATTGTCGGCCGCTTTCAGGTGCGGAAACAGCGCATAGGACTGGAAGACCATCGCGATGTTACGCTGCTGTGGCGGCAAATCGTTGGCGCGCACGCCGCCGATCAAGAGGTCGCCTGAGGTGATCGGCTCCAGCCCGGCCAGCATGCGCAGCAAGGTCGACTTGCCGCAGCCGGAAGGGCCGACCAGCACGACGAACTCGCCGCTCTTGATGTCGAGGCTGATGTTTTCGAGGATCTTATGGCGTCCGAAGGATTTCGACAGGTCGCGGAACTCGACATCGGTCATTGTCAGGCTCCCAATATGTCGTCGATGAAGGGCAGGAAGCCGGCGGTCAGTCCGGCGTCGACCGGCACCACCGCGCCGGTTATCCCCGATGCGCGATCCGAAACAAGGAAGGCCACCGCTTCGGCCACTTCCGTGGCGTCGACGATGCGGCCGAGCGGATAGAGCCGCTTGAGCTTGCCGAGAACATCCGGGTTCTTGGCCAGCCGATGGTCCCATGCGGCCGTGCGGATCGAGCCGGGGCAGACGACATTGGCGCGCAGCCCGTTGCGGCCGAGTTCCACAGCGATCGCTTTGGCATAGGCATTGATGCCGGCTTTGGCTGCGGCATAGGCCGGGTTGCCGAAGTGGGCGATGGCGTTGACGGAAGAGATGAAGACGACGCTGCCCGAACCGCGCGCGGCCATTGCCTTGATCAGTGGATCGGCGAACAGCATCACCCCGGTCAGATTGAGGTCGAGCTCGTGCTCAATCTTATCAGGTGTCAATGCGGCAAGCGTCTCTGCGCGCGTCCAGCCGGCATTGTTGATCAGCATGTCGGGAACGCCATCTTTCTCAAGGATCGCTGGTATCGCCGCCTCGATGGAAGCCCGGTCGAGGAGGTCGAAGGCGTGACGCGACGCCAGGTGTGGGCTGCGCAACGCATCTTGCGACTGGTCGCAGCCGACGACCCGCGCGCCTCGTTCGGCCAGCAGCGCCACAATAGCCGAGCCGAGCCCGCCGCCGGCGCCGGTCACCAGCACGGTCTTGCCGGCGAATTCGGCCGTTGAAACCACCCTGCGCGCCTCCCTGGGATCTACGATAGTCGGAAACGCTATTTTAACAAATGTAATTAAGCAACAGGATAATCCGCTTGCACAGCGTGAAATCACCGATAATGTAGGAAAGTCACATAAAGCCTTGGCCGCCTGGAAGCCGCAAGAGCGCAGGCGCAATCAAATGGGAGAGATCGAATGAAGCTTGCAAAATGGACTGTCGGCCTGATGGCCGGAATGAGCCTGCTCGCCCTGGCCGCGCAGGCAGATGCCGGCGAGGTGCGCGTAACCGTCGCCGAATACAGCGCCAAGACCGGCCCGTATTTCGAAGCGGTGAAAAAGGAATTCGAGGCAGCCAACCCGGGTATCACCGTCAAGTTCGAAGTTGTGCCGTGGGACGTGCTGCTGCAGAAGCTGACCACCGACATCACGGCCGGCACCAATGCCGACCTGTCGATCATCGGCACCCGCTGGCTGATCGATTTCGTCCAGCAGGATGTCGCCGAGCCGCTCGACGGCTATATCAAGCCGGAGTTCAAGGACCGCTTCATCGACACCTTCCTGTCGCCCTCGATCATGGAGGGCAAGACCTACGGCCTGCCGATCGCGGCCTCGGCGCGCGCCATGTACTACAACAAGGAATTGTTCGAGAAGGCCGGAATCGCTAACCCGCCGGCAACCTGGACCGAGTTGCAGGAGGATGCGCGCAAGATCAAGGCACTGGGCACCGGCACGTTCGGCTTCGGCCTGCAGGGCAAGGAGATCGAGACCGACGTCTATTATTATTATGCGATGTGGTCGCAAGGCACCGAGATTCTCAACAAGGATGGCACGTCGGGCCTCGGCACGCCGGGCGCGCTCGAAGCCGCCAAGCTCTACAAGTCGATGATCGACGAAGGCCTGACGGAACCCGGCGTCACCTCCAACAACCGCGAGGACGTCCAGAACCTGTTCAAGCAGGGCAAGGTCGGCATGATGATCACCGCGCCCTTCCTGTCCAACCAGATCAAGGACGAGGCGCCGAACCTGAAATATGGCGTGGCCGCTATCCCCGCCGGACCGACCGGCGCGCGCGGCACGTACGGCGTCACCGATTCCATCATCATGTTCAAGAATTCCAAGAACAAGGATGAGGCCTGGAAGCTGCTCGACTTCCTGTTCACCACCGAACAGCGCGCCAAGTTCACGCAAGGCGAAGGCTTCCTGCCGGTGAACAAGGAAGAGGCCAAGATGGACTATTACGTCAACAATGCCGATCTGGCAGCGTTCACCGCGCTGCTGCCCGACGCTCGCTTTGCACCGGTCATCCCCGGCTGGGAAGAAGTCGCCCAGATCACCTCGGATGCCATGCAGAAGATCTATCTCGGCGGCGACCCCGAGGCAGGCTTGAAGGAAGCGGCTGCCAAGGCCAACGCCGTGATCAAGAAATAGGGCGTATCTCCCTGCGCCCGGCGCGCCCCAGAGATCGGGGCGCGCCACACTTTCCTCTCCCTCCGGAGGGGGGAGAGGTGGCTCGGCGAAGCCGAGACGGAGTGGGGGAACCACCTGGCAACCGCCGCGATGGACATAGGAAGGGGCAATAGGGGCAAACATCACCTCGCCTTGCGCCCCAAGGGTCGACATCCACTCCGTGGGCCCCCCCCCCGACCACCGAGCCGCGGCACCCACCACCCCCCCCCCCGCGGCGGGGCGGGGGGGCCGGGCAGGACCGCGGGGGG